>JACIWY010000998.1 GCA_014360745.1 Chloroflexota bacterium | reverse complement strand
TGCCTCCCCTGGCTCAATCTTTTCAATTTTTCGCCAAGCACGAACCCCATCTCGCCACCTATCCCTTGGTCTATCTCATCGAAGACCATTATCGGCACGGGGTCAGCTTCCCGAAGGGCGCTCTTAGCCGATAGCATAAAGCGGGATAATTCTCCTCCGGAGGCTATTTTATGCAGGGGATGAAGTGGTTCACCTGGATTGGCACTGAATAGGAACTCCACTCTATCCGCTCCCTTGCTATCGATCTCCTTCGGTGTTATTGAGACCTCAAACTTCGCCTTCTCCATTCCCAATTCCCTGAGATGCTTTAGCACCATCTCCTGCAGGGAGTGAGCCGTTTTTTTCCTGAGTTCAGATAGAATGCTAACCTCCTTCTCCAGCTTTTTTTCAAGAGCACTAATCTCCTTCTCCAAGCTTTCTATCTTTTCCTCGCTCTGAGAAAGGGCTTCCATCTCCTTTTCTATCTTATCCCTGTAGGCGAGGATTTCCCCGATACTGTTCCCATACTACTATTTCAGTCGTGATATGAGGTAGAGCCTTTCTACTATTTCCTCCAGTCTCTGGGGATTGA
>JACIWY010000997.1 GCA_014360745.1 Chloroflexota bacterium | reverse complement strand
AATAGAGCTTGATGGCACTGAAAATAAGAGCAGATTGGGAGCCAATGCTATTTTGGGCGTATCGCTCGCTGTTGCCTATGCAGCAGCTGATAGCCTTGATATCCCCTTATATCGTTATATTGGTGGAATAAGGGCGAGGGAGCTTCCTGTACCGATGATGAATGTGATAAATGGTGGCGTTCATGCCGATAATAAGCTAGATATGCAGGAATTTATGATAGTTCCCGCTGGCGCGGAATCCTTTCGCGAGGCTTTGCGGATAGGCGTGGAGGTTTATCACGCCTTAAAGGATTTATTACGCTCCAAGGGGCTTGCTACGGGAGTAGGTGATGAGGGGGGATTCGCACCCGATATTGCCACTCCCGAAGAAGCTCTCCAATTGCTTGTTGAAGCAATAGAAAAAGCGGGATATGAGCCGGGTAAAGCCGTTTTTCTCGCTATGGACCCAGCTGCCTCCGAGCTGTGGGAGGATGGCAAATATGTGCTTAAAGGAATGAATAAGACCTTCACTTCCGAACAGCTGGTGGAATACTACGAGAAGCTAATAGAGAAATTCCCTATCGTCTCCATAG
>JACIWY010000996.1 GCA_014360745.1 Chloroflexota bacterium | reverse complement strand
AGTCGGTCGGGTTCAACGGCACGAACGTCGGGAGGTTCGTCCTCATCCAGGGGATCTCGGCAGCCCTCCTGCTCCTGCCCCTCGGGATGATATCGGACAGGGTGGACCGGAGGAAGCTGGTCGCCCTCGGCACAGCCTCCAGCTCGACCGCCGTCCTGATCGTCGTTGCCACCCGGGATGAGCCGATGATCATGCTCGCAGCCTCGCTCTTCGGCCTCGGGAGCGCGATGTACTCGCCCTCGCTCAGCGCCCTCATCTCCGAGAAGGTCGGGGACGGCGACCTCGAGGCAGCCTACACCTTCCAGTCCGTCCTCGTCCAGGCGGTCTACGGCTTCAGCGCGATGATCGGCTGGGTCCCGGAGCTCCTCGCCGGGTCCGGGTACGCGCTGCCCGACGCTTACAGGATAAGCATAATCTGGCTCGTCCCGCTCGGCTTCGCCGCTATCCTGCCGGCGCTCAAGGTCAGGAAGTCTGGGGATCGCCCCAGGAGGGGCTTCAGGATAAGCAGGAACCCGGTGATCATAAAGGTGACGTTCACGCAGATCCTCATCGGATTCGGGGCTAGGCTATCCA
>JACIWY010000995.1 GCA_014360745.1 Chloroflexota bacterium | reverse complement strand
ATTTGGTTTGTAAGGTGCGAAATTTAAAATATGATTATTTTTCTTAATGTGTTTTTCTCCGTCCAGTAATATGGCAGAATAGGGGATTCACCATTTACCAAGTCGCAATCCCTATGGGGAAGAAGTAAAACAAAAGAGCGTTGTGGAGAACTTATCTTGGCGTTTGTTTGAAAGATATAGAATATATCTATCCAGTCTCCGCCATCATAGTAGCGGGTTACATCGTAAGTTCTGCTTTTGCTATTCTTCCATCTTTCTATGATACCTACGCCTAAGCCAAGCGGAGGCTCATTCCAAGAGAAGTCAAACCAGCCCGCTTTTAGGCAATTTTCGGGAGACGGTGAAGCCCCCAGATAACCGAAATAGATGTCTCTGTATTCATTGCTATCAATAAGATTGCCTCTATCTACCCTAAGCGCATCTTCTCCCGGATATGCTTGATATTTTCCTCCCCTCTGAGGGAATCTCGCTCCCTCCCTCGCATTTTGGATTTCTAATTCTCTAATTGGTTTTATAATTCTCCTTATCTCTATGATGGGACTTTGATGATAAAAGATATAATCACTGTACCCA
>JACIWY010000994.1 GCA_014360745.1 Chloroflexota bacterium | reverse complement strand
GCCCTTTTCCTCCAGTACGCCGATGACTTGTAAGGGGATCTTGTTGATGCGTATCGTCTGCCCCAGGGCCAAGCTGGGATCTTCGAAAAAGGTCTCCGCCGTTTCCCAGCCCAACACGGCCACGCGCGTGGCCTGGGTCAAGTCGTTCTCGGTGATGAACAGACCATAGGCGGTGGGAAAGTTACGCACGAACTCGTATTCCGGCGTCGTGCCGATGAGTGGCACGCTGCGACTCTCGCCCTGATAGGTCAAGGTGGCGCTACGGCTAATGGCCGGCGCCACGGCGGCCACGTGGGGGTTGCGCGCCGGATCGGCGATGGCTTGGGCATCTTCTAACGTCAGCGGCTGCTGGTTGCGCACCGCTCGTGGCCCCTGACCTTGTTGAAACTGGCCCGGGAATACAAAGATCAAATTGGAGCCGATGCTCTGGATCTGCTCGGTAATAGCCCGTTGCGCGCCCTGGCCCACCGATAGCAGGGCAATGACGGCGCCCGTGCCGATAATGATACCCAGCATGGTCAACACCGAGCGCATCTTGTTGGCGCTCAAACTGCGAAAGGCAATGCGGATCGAT
>JACIWY010000993.1 GCA_014360745.1 Chloroflexota bacterium | reverse complement strand
TTTTCTTTGGTGCTTTTCCTTCCAGGACGACCTGCGGGAAAATCTCCTTAGCAATCCTTATGCTTATCGTCCCATCATCAAGTAGTTTGAGCATCTCAACGAGGAATTCCGCCCGGAAGGGGACTTCCTCTATGCTCTTTTTTTCAGTGTTGAGAATCCCCTGAAAATCGGAAATAAGCCAGTTAGCCACTTTCTTGGGCTCGGGATAGAGGGAAATTGCCTCCTCAAAAAGCCTTGCGAGGGGAAGGGAGACGACGAGAATGTGGGCTTCCTCCTTGCTCAATCCCATCTCCTTGACGAACCTTTCCTCCTTCTCTGCTGGAAGCTCGGGAATTCGCTCTCTTATTTCCCTTAACCACTCATCGTCCACGATAATGGGCGGAATATCAGGTTCGGGGAAATAACGATAATCGTGCGCCTCCTCCTTGCTCCGCATAGAGAATGTCTCCTTGCGTTCCTCACTCCATCCCCTCGTTTCCTGCACTATTGTGCCACCGGATTGTAGAATCTTCAGCTGGCGATTTATCTCGTATTCAAGCGCCTCACCAACAGCCCTTATTGAGCCAAGGTTCTT
>JACIWY010000992.1 GCA_014360745.1 Chloroflexota bacterium | reverse complement strand
CACCGAAGAGGCCTACGTCAACTGGATCAAACGTTACATCCGCTTCCACGGCCTGCGCCACCCGGCCGAGATGGGTGCCGCCGAAGTGGAAGCTTTCGAGGGGGAGCGGGAACCGCAACCCGCTAATAAGAGCCTAGCCCGGGAGAGGCACCAATTCCAGCAGATACACGCCATGCGCGCGCAATATGACGGGGAACGACACACAACCGTCGTTGACCGGCCGTTCAAACAGTTTGGTGTGACGCAAGCGCGAGGCTTCATGCAACACGCCAAGCTGTTTATCATCGGGGGGCTGAGGGCGCCCCATACGCACCCAAGCGGTGTGCGCATTGGCCTGATCGTGATCGACGGCCGAGCCGTACACCTCATAACGCCGTCCTGGCTCCAACCCAGAGATATGCACCGTTACCTCGGTGTCGGCTTGGACATCCCAATCGTCATGATGGCTGCACAGCAAAATCTGTAACGCTTCGCGCTCACCGATTGTAGCAATGCCCGAGATGTCAGGAGGTATATCGGCAAGGTCGGCCCCTCCCTGAGCCAGAGGATCGCGGGCCGCGTCACTATGCAGCGCC
>JACIWY010000991.1 GCA_014360745.1 Chloroflexota bacterium | reverse complement strand
TGACGATCTGCGGGGTAGAGTCATGGGCGCGTTTACTATGACTTCGTTAGGTACGAACGTCTTTGGCAGCCTGATTATGGGTAGCTTGGGTGAAGTACTGGGTGCCCCGCACGGTTTGGCCGTTGCCGCGCTCATCGCGGTGTTTATGGCCGCGGCTGCATATGTCTTCGTGCCAGAAATGCGCCGCCTTGGGGCTTAATCGCTGCATCTCGCCAGTAACCGTTATAGGTGGTCGTCCCGGCTCTCGATTGCCAAGCCGCTCGGGGCAAACTCTGCAACGCGGCTGTTACCACGTTGGCCAAACCGAATCGCCCTGTGGTGGCCGACGTACCCGTCGAGCTGCCGAGGTGCTGAGGGAGGCGTCGACATCGTCCCCGCCGTTAAAGGGCTATTTCGCTTGCAATGGCTGGAGGCGGCCTTCGTCCAGGACGATGCGCCAGCCGTAGGCGGCTTCGCTGAAGAGGGCCTCGGCTTCGTTGAGCGGCAGGCCTTTGAGCTCGACCTTTTTCAAATCTCCCTCGCCGACGCCCACCTCAATGGCATGATAAAGATACTGCACCGCCTGGGGCATGAAACCCA
>JACIWY010000990.1 GCA_014360745.1 Chloroflexota bacterium | reverse complement strand
GGTAGACGGCGAGCAGCACCGGGGAACGCTTGGCGACCTGGTGATTGGGCTTGGGACGTTGCTCGACTTAGGCATCGTGAAGTACCAAAAGAACGTGGGCTGGCCCGTGCGGGTGGTAGCCCACTTTGCCCCCGGGCAATCGGAGCCGTGGCTGCTGGCGACGAACGTTTGGCAAGCCTCGCCCCTGGTCGTCGTAAGGTGGTACGGACGGCGCATGGAGGTCGAGGAGTTCTTCAAAGACATAAAGAACGAGCGCGCTGGCTTTCGCCTAAGAGGGCTGGCCCTCAAGTCTGAAGCCCGATATGGTCGTCTTCTCCTATTGGTCGCGTATGCCTACTACTTGCTCACCGTCCTGGGGGAATGGGCGGAGAAGCGCCAGCTCCACCGCAGGCTCATGGCCAATACGGCGAGCAAGCGGACCCTGGGCCTATGGCGTGTAGGATACTACATCTTTCGCTCGCTGTCCCGGCGGCGTGGCAGGCCACCTCGAGTGCTGGGCGACTGGCCAGATCTGGCCTACGCCGGGACGTGATCGAAAAGGTGGGGATGGCTCAGCCCTTCGCTGCGCTGCGCCGTACGC
>JACIWY010000989.1 GCA_014360745.1 Chloroflexota bacterium | reverse complement strand
AGAGGAATTCGCTTTCCCATCCTTTGCTATCTTTCTCCTCCTATTGGCTATCCTTCTCACACCTCTGCTATCCCCTCTATCAGCTGAGCTGAAGAGGGTGCACAAATTCTACATCACACTGGGCACTGTGCCCCTCGCTTGCTTCCTCGTCTATCTTCTCGCACGCGGGAAGGAGAAAGAAAAATGAAGAGAAATGAGCTCTTTTTATCCTTAATAGCGCTCGTCTGGATAGGTACTCTTTTCGCCTTCTTCATAAAGATGGAGACACCGTTGGGCTCTATTGAAGGAATAGTGCTTACGGGAGAGAACGGAAAACCAATCCAAGGAGCCGAGGTTTCCCTCTCCCCCGAGGCGTGGGATTTTAAGAGAGCTTATAAAGCAAAGACCGATGAAGAGGGACACTTCCTACTCGCTGGCATTCCGGCAAGCAAATATTTCCTCTACTGCCAATCCTCCGCCCACTATCTCGCCGACGAAAGGGAAAGATATGTCCAGATAAAAGAAGGCGAAAGGAAGAAAATCGTTCTTAAGTTGAGCCGTTCGGAGACGAGCATATCCATCTGGGCGGATAAGTCCGTAT
>JACIWY010000099.1 GCA_014360745.1 Chloroflexota bacterium | reverse complement strand
ACGGGCCGGGTGATCAAGATCGACCCGACCCTGGTGCAGCAGGGCCAGGTTATGGCCATCCGCACAATCGTGGCCCTCGATGACTATTCCCAGATCGAAGGGCTCTTGGCTGGCTCCAGCGCGACGGTGGACATTATCGCCGGCAAGGCCGAAAACGCCGTCTTGGTGCCGATCGAAGCGCTCCGAGACCTGGGCGATGGCGAGTACGCGGTGTTTGTGGTGGAAAACGGCGAGCCCCGGTTGCGCCCCGTGGAGATCGGCATCCAGGATGTGACTTATGTGGAAATTCGCTCGGGCCTGCAACCCGGCGAGATCGTCAGTACCGGCATCGTGGAGACGCGCTGATGGATACACGATGGGTTATCGAGACACAAAACCTGGTCAAAACGTATCGCTTGGGGGCAGTGGAGGTTCACGCCCTGCGCGGTGTGGACCTGCGCATCGCCGCGGGAGAGTTTGTGGCCATCATGGGGCCGTCCGGCTCGGGCAAGAGCACGCTGCTGAACATCCTGGGTTGTTTGGATCGGCCCACATCCGGTTCTTACCGCCTCGACGGCCAGGATGTCAGCCGCCTGAGCAAGCGAGAGCTGGCCCGCATCCGCAACCGCCGCATCGGCTTCATCTTTCAATCCTATAACTTGCTTCCGCGCAGGACGGCGCTGGACAACGTCATGTTGCCCATGATCTACGACCCCGAAAACCATCAGAGCAAGGAGGAACGCATCGCCAGGGCGCGCGAAGCTTTGGAGATGGTGGGCCTCAGCGATCGTCTCTATCACCGCCCCAACGAGCTCTCGGGTGGGCAAAGCCAACGGGTGGCCATCGCTCGGGCATTGGTCAATGATCCGGTGCTGATCTTGGCCGATGAGCCCACCGGCAACCTGGATACCCAGGCCGGCCAGGAGATCATGGCCATTCTGCACGAGCTCAACGAGCGCGGGCGCACCATCGTCATGGTGACCCATGAGCCCGAGATCGCCGTACATACGCAGCGCACCATCCATCTGCGCGATGGCCTGATCGAGGCCGAGGTACAAAACGGGGCCCACGCCCAATCTGGAGCTATGGAGGCGCAACGATGAAACCCTCCGAACTGGTGCGTATAGCCTGGGAAGGCTTGTTGACCAACAAGGCGCGTTCACTATTGACCATGCTCGGCGTCATCATCGGCGTGGCGGCGGTGATCATCATGATGGCCGTCAGCGCCGGCACCGAGGCCACCATCGCCGAGCAGATCGAGAGCCTGGGCTCGAACTTGATCTTTGTTTCCCCTAGCTTTCAGCGCGGCTCACCGGGCCAAAGGCCGCCCCGCAACACCCTGGTATACAGCGACGCGGAAGCTATCGCCGAGCAGGTGCCGGGCGTAGTGGCCTTTTCGGTCGAGCAGCGCGCCTCCGCGACCGTCCGCTTTGGTAACGTGACGCTGGAGGGCGTGTCCATCATAGGAACTACGCCGGGCTTTCCTTCGGTGCGCGAGGTGCGCATCGCCGAGGGGCGCTTTTTCACCGATAAGGAGCAAAAACGCGCCTCTAAGGTGGCCGTGCTAGGGCCGGATCTGGCCAAAGAGCTGTTCGGCGACGCCGACCCCATCGGTCAAAAGATCACCGCTGGCACCACCAAACTGACGGTCATCGGCATCACGGCGCACAAGGGCACCGTGGGCAGCGAGAATTGGGATTCTCGCCTATACACGCCGATCTCGGTGGTGTTTGAAAAATTCTTGCCCTCGTTCATGGCCCGCGTCATGGGCAACGAAGTGCGCACGATCTATGTACAGGCCGAAAGCCCGGACAAGATCGACGATGTCATCCTGCAGATCACCCTGCTCTTGGCCAAACGTCACGGGGTCAGCGCAGAACAGCCCGATTTCAATGTGCAAACCCAACAGGACATCATCAACACCCGCGCCGCGACGACGGCCGCGTTCCGCTCGTTGCTGGCCTGGGTGGCCGGCGTCTCATTGGTGGTGGGCGGCATCGGCATCATGAACATCATGTTGGTCAGCGTCACCGAGCGCACGCGCGAGATCGGCATCCGCCAAGCCGTGGGCGCCACCCAAGCCGATATCCGCGGCCAATTCCTGGCCGAGGCGCTCATGCTCAGCCTGGTAGGAGGATTAATCGGCGTCCTTTTCGGCGTAGGCGGCTCTTATATCTTTGGCGAGGTAGGGGGTATGCGCACCGTCGTGGTGCCCATTTCCATCGGCCTGGCCTTCGGCTCGGCGGCGGCGGTGGGCATCTTTTTCGGCTACTACCCGGCCAACAAAGCCGCCCAGCTCGACCCCATCGAATCGTTGCGGCATGAATAGGCCAAACCCAAGCAAAAACCAGGAAAGGATAGGTTAAGGATGAAACATCTTGCCATCGTCCTCGTTGCCTTATTGGTAGTCGCCCTGGTTTCCTGTGTGCCCAAGGCCCTGTCGACACCCACGGCCGCTATCAACTATGCTCCCCTGCGCACGGACTACGAAAACGCCCTGCCTCCCTTGACCCAGGTCTTGGTGGGCACCTTTCGCCTGGCCGACACCGATTTAGCGGTAAAGGGCCCCCAGGCCAAGGAGCTGGCCACGTTATGGAAAGGTTATCGTGCCCTCAGCCAGAGCGATTCGGCCGCGCCCCAGGAACTGCAAGGGCTCACGCGGCAGATCATCGAGACGATGACCGAGGAACAGCTCAAAGCCATCGCCGCCATGCAGCTCACACGCGACGATATGATGGCCATCATGCAGGAGCAAGGCGTCGGCTTTGGCGGGCGCGGCGGCGCTCAGCTCAGCCCGGAGCAATTGGCCACCCGTCAGGCGCAACGCGCCAGTGGGGGTGGAGGTTTTGGCCCTGGCGGGCCCGGCGGAGAGTTCTTTTTCCCGGGAGGCGGCTTCCCCGGAGGAGGGGGCAATGCGCCCAGCGCACAACAAATCGCAACTTTGCGCGCCCAGCGGGGTGGCTCAACGACAGCGGCTGCAGTGCCCACCCAGCTCGTCGACGCGCTGATCAAAAAGCTTCGGGAGGCGGCCGGCTAGGCCAAGCTATTAACCCTATACAGATAGGCTTGAATCGGTGAAGAAATGTCTAGAACCTCCCGCTGGGCGCGGAACGCGGTCTTGGCTTTATGTGGCCTGGTGATCTTGATGGTAATATATCTGTGGTTGCGGACGAGCACCTATACCATCTCGCGCAGTGGAGGAAAGGACGTGGTATTAGGCCGCCATGCCGCCGAGCGGGCGGTGGGGGCGCTATTTACCGGTCGCCAGACGGCCTTTTGGACGCCGAGCCGACGGCAGATACGCTCCATCGAAGCCGGCCTCCGCGATTATGTCGCGCAGAGCGAGCCCGCCGCCTTAACCCAATTGGAAAAAGGCCGGCGCCAGTATATCGGCTTTTTCCGCGACGGGCAGGAGCGTGTCTATATCGTCGGCTATTGCTCCACCGATGATAGCGATCCCCGTCGGGAATTCGTGCCTTTTGTCGGCAACGGCGAGTGCCGTTTCGAGGCGGAATATGACTTGGAGACGCGACGCGTTGTCCGATTTTGGTTTGGCGTGCCCGGCGATTGAAATCGCCCCGGCATTTGCCAAGCCCGTCTGCACAAGCTGAGACTCCAGTCGCTGCAGAGCGACTGGACAGGGGCCGTTGCGGTTTTAACCGCCCGGCCATTGTTCGGAGAAGGGAAGATATGGCCAGAAAAATTCTGGTGGTCGACGATGAGGAGCGCATGCGCTCCTTACTAAAAGCTTACCTCACCCACGAGGGCTTTGAAGTAGCCACGGCCGTGGATGGGCACGACGCATTGCATCGTGTCCGCCAGGAACCGCCGGATCTGATCGTGCTCGACCTCATGATGCCCGGCATGGACGGCTATGAATTTATACGTCGCCTCAAGCTGGAACGAGACATTCCCGTGATCATACTCACCGCTCGAGTGGACGAGGCCGACAGCGTGTTGGGCCTCGAATTGGGCGCCGATGACTATGTAACCAAACCGTTCAGCCCGCGCGTGCTGGTGGCTCGCATCCGTGCCGTGTTGCGGCGCGCCGGCATGACCGGCCCTCGCGGTGATGTGCTCCAGGCGGGCGACATTACCCTAGACCGCGGCACTCGCCAGGTAACGGTGGGGGGCCGCGATGTCCACCTGACGCCCTCTGAATTCGACCTGCTGGCGACACTGATGGAGTCGCCCGGGCGGGTCTATTCGCGGGCAGAATTGCTGGAACGGGTGCAAGGGGTAGCTTACGAAGGTTATGAACGCACCATCGATGTGCACATCCGCAACCTCCGCAACAAGATCGAGCCCAAACTAGGCGGCCCGCGGTACATCGAGACGGTGTACGGTGTCGGCTATCGCCTGGCAGGAGATCTGGATTGATGCGTCTGCCTTCTATACGCGTGTCCCTGACGATCAAGCTTTTCTTGTCCCTCGTCGCCGTCGCCATATGCACGACGGCGTTGGTGGTGTTTCAAGCCCAACAGCGCACCGCGCGCGAATTCGACACCTACGTCGTCGACCGCCGGCGCAATATGTTAACGACCAATCTGGCGGAGCTTTATGTCACCTATGGGAGCTGGGAGGCGGTCGCAGGGGCGGTGCCCTCCTCATGGATCTTTCGTGGGCTTCCGGCGCCCATGCCTCAGCCATGGGATCGCCGCAGTGACCCGCGAGAACCCCCGCGCGCCTTCTTTTATGCCGCCGTGGTCGATGAGCAGGGGAACGTCCTCTTGGCCGGACCGGGTTTTGAGCCCGGCCAGGCTGTCGAGCGCAGCGCTTTGCGCAACCGACACGCGATCACCGTGGATGACACCACGGTCGGCTGGCTTGTGCTTATCACCGGCGAGGACCCCTTACGCAGCGCCATAGACGAACGTTTCCTGCGCCGCGTGGGCTCCTCTTTGATCATGGCGGCAGGCGCAGCCGGGCTCCTGGCGTTGGTGTTGAGTTTTCTCCTCTCCCGTTCGCTCACCCGTCCCCTCCGCGAGCTGACCGCAGCGACCAAAGCTTTGGCCCGCGGCGACCTTGGCCATCAGGTGCCGGTCCGCTCTCAAGATGAACTGGGCGAGCTGGCGCGTTCCTTCAACACCATGAGCCAGGCACTGGCCCGCGCCGAGCACCTGCGCAAGCAAATGACCGCCGATGTGGCCCATGAGCTGCGCACCCCTTTGAGCTTGATCCTGGGCCACGCCGAGGCATTGGATGAGGGCGTCTTGCCGGCGACGCCGGAAACGATGCATATCATCCACGATGAAGCCCGCCGGCTCTCGCGGCTGGTCGAAGACCTGCGCACCCTATCCCTCTCGGATGCCGGCGAACTCCGGCTCGACCTGCGCCCCGTTGCCGTAGAGGATCTCGCCACATCGGCGACGACCGCTTTCTACGCACAAGCCCAGAGCCACGGCGTCATCCTAGAGACCGCCATCGAGCCCGACTTGCCTCCGGTGCTGGCCGACCCGGATCGGATTATGCAGGTGTTGAGCAATCTGCTGAGCAACGCCTTGCGTTTTACCCCCCAGCATGGCAAGATCATCGTGTCCGCGAAGCGAGATGACGCCCGAGCAGGGTTCGTGCGTTTGGCGGTGCAAGATAATGGCCCCGGCATCCCCCAGGAAGAGATCGAATCGGTGTTCGAGCGGTTTTACCGCGCCGACCGTTCGCGCGCCCGCGAGGACGGCGGCACAGGCCTCGGCCTGGCCATTGCTCGCTCTTTGGTAGAAACACATGGGGGCAGGATGTGGGCCGAGAGCCAACCGGGCGATGGGACCACGGTGTTGTTTACGCTGCCCATTGCGGCCGAGGAAGGAGGTAGTAGAGCGTGATCATCCGCTATGCTCTGGTCGGTGTGGGTAGCCGAGGGCTCGGTATGTTCGCCCGGCCCCTTTTAGAGGATTATGGCGATGTCGCCGCATTGGTCGCTTTGTGTGATCACAACGCCGCCCGCATGAACGCGGCCAAGCGTCTGTTGGGCGTCGACTTGCCTACCTATACCGATTTCGGCCACATGCTGGCTGAAACGCACCCCGATGTGGTCATCGTGTGCACCATAGATGGCACCCATCACCGTTTCATCATCGAGGCACTAGAGGCGGGCTGCGATGTCATCACGGAAAAACCGCTGACCATCACCGCCGAAAAAGCCCGCGCCATCCTGGAGGCGGAAAAACGCACCGGCCGCGCGGTGCGGGTCAGCTTCAACGCCCGCTACGGCGCGCCTGCCGAGGCGATCTATCGTTTGCTGCACGACGGTGTCATCGGGGAAGTGCTCAGCGCCGATTTTGTCGAGTTCCTCAACACCTCTCACGGTGCCGACTATTTTCGGCGCTGGCATCGCCGCAAGGAGAATTCCGGCGGGTTGTTGCTGCACAAGGCCAGCCATCATTTCGATCAGCTCAATTGGTGGCTGAGCGCTGTAGATGCCGGCGAGGCGGTTTCGGTCTATGCCCAGGGCGGTTTGCGTTACTATGGGCCGCGCGGCGCCGAACGCCTGGGGCTGCAAGATCATGGCGAGCGCTGCTTGACCTGCCCGCGATCCGGCGATTGCCCCTTCTTCCTCGACCTGCGCGCCAACGAACGCCTGCGCGCCCTTTACCTGGAAGCCGAACACGAGGACGGCTACTTTCGCGACCGTTGCCCGTTCGCGGCCGAGATCGACATCGAAGACCGCATCTCGGCACTGATCCTCTATCGTGGCGGGCAGACGGTCAGCTACTCGTTGGATGCCTACCTGCCCTACGAGGGCCAACGGATCGGTTTCAACGGCACGAGGGGCCGGCTAGAAGTGGATCTAGTGAGCCATTATCATCGGCCCAACGAGCTGGGCATCCTGGAGGTACAACCGACGGATACGCCCGTTGTCGTGCGGGTGAATCCTACCTTTGGCCAGCCTTACACTGTGCCCATCGCCCTTCGCGAGGGAGGGCATGGAGGCGCCGACGAGCGCATCCGCGAACACCTCTTTCGGCCCGATACACCTGACCCCCTGAACCAGCGCGCCGATAGCCTGGCCGGGGCGCGTGCGGTGCTCATCGGCGATGCAGCCAACCGTTCCCTGCAGACGGGCAGGCCGGTGCGGATCGACGGACTATACCTGATGGATATATAATCTCACTTGCCGGCCGTCATCCCTCTTGGTATGCTCACAAGCACCTATTCGAATTTTGATCAGAGGGAGAGACGCCATGCCGTATACTGTTTATGTCTCGCTGCAGAACGATGACACGATCGCCACCTATGACCTCGACCGCGAAAGCGGCGCCTTGAGCGGGCGCCGCGAGATCAAGCTGGAAGGCGGGCCGGCGGCGCTGGCCGTCGATCCTGGCCAACGCTTCCTCTATTGCAGCCTGCGCCGCAGCAAGGAGTATGCCAGCCTGGCCATCGGCGAGCGGGGCGCGCTTCAGCTGTTGGGCAAAATCCCCGTCGAGGCGGATGCTTGCTATATCAAGACCGATCGCACCGGGCGCACGCTTCTCTCGGCCTCATATGGCGGGGGCGTGATCGGCTCCTTTCGCATCGGCGGCGAGGGTGTGATCATATCGCCGCCGGTACAGTGGATCGCTACCGCACGCGGCGCGCATTGCATTCAAACCGATCGCTCGAACCGTTTCGTCTTTGTGCCCCACATCCATGGCAACGGCCCGAACCGCATCTATCAGTTCCTTTTCGACGCAGAGACCGGCGCGCTCACGCCTAATGACCCACCGACGGTGGAGCCGCCCGGCCCCTTGGGGCCGCGCCATTATGCTTTTCACCCCCGGCTGAACATCGTCTATTTTGACAACGAACAAGGTTCCAGCGTGACGGCCTATCGCCTCGACCCGGAGAAGGGCACCCTCTCGCCCTGGCACACCGTCTCCACACTGCCGGAGGGTTGGCAGGGCCAGAACACCTGCGCCCAATGCTGGATCCATCCTTCGGGCCGCTTCCTCTATGCCTCGAACCGCGGCCACGACAGCATCGCCTGTTTCACCTTGGATGAAAAGACGGGCGCCTTAACCTCGCTGGGCCAGCAGCCCACCGAAAAGACACCGCGCGTTTTTGGCCTGGATCCCGAAGGCCGTTTTTTGCTGGCCGCCGGCCAAGGCTCCGGGCGCATGGCCAGCTACCGCATCCGCGAGGATGGCACCTTGTCGCCCTTGGAGGTGTATGAAGTAGGCAACAACCCGATGTGGGTTACAATCTTGGATCTGGATTAACAAAGGGGGTATCTATCATGCCGGATACGATTCGTGTCGCCGTCATCGGGGTCGGGCAACAAGGGGAACGCCATGTCGCCCGTTACACCCAGATTCCAGAGGCCGAGTTGGTGGCCGTGGCCGACTTAGATGAAGCCCGCGCCCGGGCCATCGCCCAACGCTACGGCGTGCCCCATGTGTATACCGATTACCACGATCTCTTGGCCCGCGACGACATCGACGCCGTCGATGTCGTCTTGCATAACCGCCTCCATATGCCGGTGACGGTGGAAGCGCTGGAAGCGGGCAAAAACGTCTATGTGGAAAAGCCGATGTCGTGGTGCTATCGCGACGCCAAGGTCATGTACGATAAGGCCAAGGAACTGGGCAGGATGCTACATGTGCAACTGGCCCAGCTTTATGTGCCCGGCACCCGCGCAGCCAAAAAGCTCATCGACGAAGGGTACCTGGGCGAGCTCTACTATGCCAAATCCACCCACTATCGCCGGCGCGGGCGGCCTTTCGTGGACGGCTATGGCACCGCCTCTTTTGTCAATACCCGCACCGCCGGCGGGGGCGCGATGCTGGACGTGGCCGTCTACCATCTTTCGCGCATGATCTACCTGCTGGGCAACCCGGAGCTCCTCTCCGTCTCGGGCGCCACCTTCCAAAAGGTGGACAATATGTACGAGGATCGCCGCTTGAGCAGCGGTTACAACGTCGAGGAATTCGGCATGGGTTTCATCCGACTGGCCGGGGGCATCGTCTATTACATGGAAGAAGCCTGGGCCATCCATTCGGACAACCCCGACCATGATTACCTATACGGCAGCAAAGGCGGTGTGCGCATCGATCCGGTGGTGCAAGAGGGCGGACAGATTCGCTCGGCACCGATTCGCTATTTTACCACCTTGGCCGATATCGAGATGGATGGCACCATGGAACTTCGCCAGACCGATTGGCGCTGGCAACAAGTCGATCCCAAGGCCGCGCATTACACCGAATCCCAACGACATTGGATCTCGGCTCAGCTCGGCCTTGTGCCCCTGCTGGATACGGCCGGCATTGCGCTCAAGACGGCCGAGATCACCGAGGGGATCTATCTCTCGCAACACCTGGGCCGCGAGGTGACGGCGCAAGAGATCGCCCAGGCAGAGCCTGAAAGCTATCGCTTACAGTCATGATGGAGTAAGGGAATGGCCGGCAAAAAGCTCGTCATTATCGGCTTTGACTCGGTGTCACTGAGCGTGTTGGAAACTTTTGTGCGACGCGGTGTATTGCCGACCGTTGGGAGGCTGATGCGCGAGGGAAGTGTCACTCAGACTTGGCCCTGTTTCCCCATGGAGACGGGCACCAACTGGGCCAGCCTGGCGACAGGTGCCTCTCCTTGGGTGACAGGCTGCAACATGCGCGTGCATTGGCCAGGCACGCCCCTGGACGACTTTCGCTCCGGCTTTCCTGCTCACGTCTGCAAGGCAGAGCAACTTTGGACCACTGCCCAAAAGGTCGGCAAAAGGGTGGTGGTGTTTGACTGGCCGCAATCGTTCCCGCTAAAACTGGAAGAGGGGATCATCCATGTCGGGGAGGACGGCCGGCCCGACAATGCAGTGCGCGCGTTGCAAGAAGTCCGCGCCTACACCACTCATCCCCGGCAACCCGGGCCTCATGTGACAGAAGTACACCCTCAGCCGGCCACCGATTGGCCGGGGGCGCCGGAGGGCGCATTGGCCTTCGAGGTGTCCATTATGCCAGGGCCCCAAAGTCGCTATCACCAAGTCAGGCCGCTTTATGCACTTTTGCCTCGAGACGCCCAGGGCTATACACGGGTAGAGGTGTACGTCGCGCGAAACGATCAAGCGCCCCTGGCCGTCTTTCGTCCTGGCGAATGGACGCCGTGGGTCGAGCATCACTTCTTGGCCGATGGTGCCGAGGTACGAGCCGGGCTGCGCGGCAAGTTGTTGCAGCTCTCACCCGATGGTCAGCGCGTGCATCTCTACCTTAGCGAGATCTATCCTCTGGATGACTTTTGCTGGCCGAGGGACCTGGCCCCCGCGCTGGTGGAACGCTGTGGGCCCTTTATCATCCAGTGCTCTCGCCAACAGGTGGTGCAGGGCGGGGCCTCGGACATTGCCACCTATTTCGAGGAACAGGAATACCTGGCCCATTGGTGGCGTGACGCGGCGGTTACCATACTAGGGAAGGA
>JACIWY010000988.1 GCA_014360745.1 Chloroflexota bacterium | reverse complement strand
CCTCGACATGGGGGATGTAAAGCTCGACACGCACAGAGCGCTTCGCAAGGCTTTCCCCGAGGTTGTATATTGCCCTGGAAAGAGTGATGATCAGCTCTTGCGGATAGCGGAGGTCGTAGCCGAGAGGGATGGCCCGGCTCTCTTTTCGCGCGCCACAGAGGCTCAATATGCCATTATAAGGCGCGCTCTGCCCGAGGCGGAGTACTTCCCGGTGGCGCGCCTTGTGGCTGCTCGCCTTCCGATTGAGCATCCTTACGATGGCGTGGTGGTAGCGAGCGCGGGCAGCAGCGATGTTCCTGTGGCGGAGGAAGCTGCTATAGTTGCCATCGCCATGGGTTGTAAAGTAAAGCGCATTTATGATGTCGGTGTGGCTGGGCTCCATAGGCTTCTCGCCCACATCGAGGAGCTCCAGTCGGCCAAGGTCGTCGTGGCAGTGGCCGGTATGGACGGCGCTTTGCCCAGCGTCATCGGCGGTATAGTTTCTTGTCCCGTCATAGCCGTTCCCACCAGCGTCGGATACGGGGCATCGTTCGGCGGCCTTGCCGCGCTTCTTACGATGCTAAACGCCTGCGCCTCCGGG
>JACIWY010000987.1 GCA_014360745.1 Chloroflexota bacterium | reverse complement strand
CAAATGAAGCATTTGAGGGAAGACGCTCGGTTGGACTTCGCAAAACAGATTGGTCAACCGGATGGAAAAGCCTCTCCTTCCCAGTTTTCGCCGATTATCAAAAGGAATATCCCTGGTATTATTGCGAAGCTTATATAAAGACGAAGGGAGCATCGGGCAGGATATTCCTCTCCATCTCCTGGTATGGTGAGAAGGGATGGCTGGGCAATTCCCGCTCCCCTTATTTCCTTCATCCTGATACCAAAGTTTGGTATAAGATAAGCCTCTTCGCTCTTCCTCCCAAGGGTGCCCAGAGGGGAGAGATTTACCTCAGAGCGGATAAGGAGATAACAGGGGAAGTCTTGTTTGACTCTGTGAAGCTTTATTCCCTTTCTTTGCCCCTCCTTTCGCCCGTCGGGGACGATTTTGACTCCCCTTATATTTCCTTTATCTCCGATTATCCCTCACATCCCCTTATCTGCTATGCCTATCTTCAGATAGCCCAAACTGCCGAGGATAAATGGGAGGGCAAAAGGGAAAAGCCGGAGCTCCTTTCAGCGATAAACGAATACGCCAACTTGGCGAACCTTTTCCCCTTCTG
>JACIWY010000986.1 GCA_014360745.1 Chloroflexota bacterium | reverse complement strand
CCGCGGGAATGTCCTGGAAATGGGCGGTGTGCCTCGATCCGGCCGAGTTTGCGTTGGGCGCCGTGCGCGACGGGCGGGTGCGGGTGGGGGATGCGGTGGCCGTGTTCGGTTTGGGGGCCATCGGCCTTATGGCCATCCAGATCGCCCTGGTCGCCGGCGCGCATCCGGTGATCGCCGTGGACCCCATCGCCTCCCGGCGCGAGATCGCCACTGCGCTAGGGGCGGATTTGGTCCTGGATCCGACACGCGTTGACGTTGGCCTGGAGCTCAAGGCTGCCACAGACAAGCGCGGAGTGGACGTGGCTATCGAGTACAGCGGCGCCCTGACGGCTATGCAGGCTGCATTGCGGGGGGTGGCCTACGGTGGCAACGTGGTTATGGGCGCTTTTCCCCCGCCCTACGGCGCCGGGCTAGACCTGGGCGCCGAGGCGCATCTCAATATCCCCAACCTGATTTTCTCTCGCGCCTGTAGCCAACCCGACCGCGAGCACCCTCGTTGGAATGAACAGCGCCTTTTTGATACTTGTTGGCGATTGTTGAGCGAGGGGCGCATCACCGGCGAGCCGGTGGTCCGGCCGATAG
>JACIWY010000985.1 GCA_014360745.1 Chloroflexota bacterium | reverse complement strand
GCTCGTTAGCGCTTTGATAGAAGGAGGCCCAGGAGATGAATGAGGATAGGCGGGTAAAACGATACATAGATGGGGTGTTGCGGCACCTTTATCTGAAGAATGAGTACAGGCGGCGTGTCGCCGACGACCTCCACGCCCACATAGACGAGGCCGCCCGCACAAAACCCGTTGACGAAGTCCTGAAGGAGATGGGGCATCCGCGGAAGATCGCCGGTGAGATCATGGAGACCTACGAGGGCGATTACGAGAAGATGGGGTTCCTGAATGCCATCGCGTATGCGCGGCGTGTTCGGGACTTCGAGGTGAAATCGGCAACGCAGGTGGGCGGCTGGCCGCTCGTCCATATAGCAACAGGCTATAACGATGCCGGCCAAAGGAGGATCGCGAAAGGGATCATCGCGGTCGGCGACATCGCCGTTGGAGTTGTGGCGATGGGTGCAATATCTACTGGTGTGATTGCGCTTGGCGCCCTCGCGGCAGGCGTAATAGCGTTCGGTGCTCTGGCTGCCGGGCTGCTGGTGGCACTCGGGGCCGGAGCAGCGAGTCTCGCCGCCTCAATGGGGGTGGTTGCGGTCTCGGGGGGA
>JACIWY010000984.1 GCA_014360745.1 Chloroflexota bacterium | reverse complement strand
GGTTGTGAAGAATAAGTTGGCTCCCCCCTTCAGAACAGCTGAATTTGACATCCTTTTCGGCACAGGTATTGACAAGGTTGGAGATATCCTTGAGACTGCTGTAGCGGTAGGTTATATCACAAAGAGTGGCAGTTGGTATACCCTTGGCGATCAAAGAATTGGTCAGGGAAAGGAAGCAGCGAGGAACTATCTCCTTGAACATCCTGATGTTCTTCAATCGCTGGAGCAGAGGATCAGAAAGGAGCTCACGGAAGGTAAGCTGCAGCCGAAATGGTTGATCGGAGAGGGGACATTGCCTTTCTGGGGCGAACAGGAATCAGCAGAATAGAGAAATCTCCCGACTGCTGTAGATGAAAAGGAAGATACTTTCCTTCTTCCGAGTAGAGGAAGCAGGTTCGACTCTGCGCACGGAGGTAGTGGCAGGGCTCACTACCTTTATGACTATGTCTTACATCGTCTTTGCCAATCCCTCCATCCTCCAGAATGCCGGTCTACCTTTAGCGCCGACGATTGGAATGACCGCCATAGCTGCCGCCATCCCCACACTACTAATGGGATTATGGGCTAATTATCCCTTCGCTTTGA
>JACIWY010000983.1 GCA_014360745.1 Chloroflexota bacterium | reverse complement strand
GTGGTGGTGGCACAGGCCACCACGGAAGTGGACGGCTACGACATCCGCAATACGTATCAGGGTTTGCGGGAGGTTGCGGCCAAAGCTGCCCGCTATTTCCCTGCCCTGGCTCCCCTGCAGGTGATCCGGTGTTGGGCTGCCGTGACGCCTTACACGCCTGACGGGCAACCCGCGCTCGGGTTTCTGCGCGATGTGCCCAACCTGCTGGTGGCGGCCAGCTTCCACAGCGCAGTGGGGTTGGCTCCCGCCGTGGGGCAGGTCGTGAGTGACCTGATAGTCGACGGGAGAGCGAATGTGGATCTGACGCCGTGGTCTCCGGAGAGACTGTGGCGGGAAGGAGGGTGGAGTGGTGGCGGAGGTTGTTGAAGCCAGCCCCGAACTGAAAAAGCAGTTTTACTACGAGATGGTCCTGGTGCGGACCTTTGAGGAGGCCGTGGACCGGGAGTTCAAGCGGGGCCGTATTCCCGGCTGGTGTCACCTGGGCATCGGCCAGGAGGCCATCCAGGTGGGAGCAGTTCGGGCGCTCAGGAAGGACGACTACTGGTTCTACGACCACCGTAATAAGGTGATGCTCCTGGTGGCTGGG
>JACIWY010000982.1 GCA_014360745.1 Chloroflexota bacterium | reverse complement strand
TTCGTTTTAACAGCGCAACCCAGACAGGCGCCGAAACCGCAAGCCATCCTCTCTTCGAGCGAGATATATGATGGAACCCCAACATCCTTCGCTATCGTTACCACTTCACGCAACATTCCCATCGGGCCACAAGCGAATATTACATCGTGCCCTTTGAGAAATTCTTTTAGCCGTGTAGTGACTAATCCTCTTTCTCCTTCTGAACCATCCTCTGTGAAGGGTATAACCCTTGCTATCTTGGTCAAATCCTCAAGTCCATATAATTCGCTCTTGCTTCTTGCCCCAAAGAGGAGAATTGGGAAGGAAAGCTTTTTGAGAAGAAAATGTAAGGGCGCAATTCCTATCCCTCCGGCAACGAGCAAGGGGTTCTTGTACATCCTATAGGGAAAGGGATTGCCCAGCGGTCCGAGCACATCCAGTTCATCTCCTTCTCTCACTAAGGATAAAAGTTTAGTCCCTTTCCCTATGATACGGATTAGGAGTAGAAAATTATCTTCCTCAACATCGTAGATGCTAAGCGGTCGGCGAAGGAGGGGTTCATATATAGATGAACATCTGAGATTCACGAATTGCCCTGGTAAGGATTCTTC
>JACIWY010000981.1 GCA_014360745.1 Chloroflexota bacterium | reverse complement strand
AACGGCGGCGCTGAGAGAGCGCCGCCGTTTTTGTCTTGGGCGCAATTCCGCATAACATAACCTTATCTACCAATCCATAGGCGCGCCTCGATGTGCCTATTCCTGATTCCGTGGGCCTTAAGAACCCAAAGAGGTTCCAACGTATGTTTGAGCAGAATCCCGACCATCTTTCGAATGAACTGCGCCAAGCTTTTCTGCCCTGGCTGCTCTTGCCCCATGGCCTGATCGGCATTCTGTTGGCGATCTTTGATCCGTTCAACGCACCGCCGCCCTCGCTTGGCGGGTTGGGCGCATTGCTGATGCTCCTTTCGACCCTGGTGCTCCTGGCACGCAAAAAGAGCTATTATCTTGCCGCCTGGCTGCTTTGCGCGGGTTCTTGGGGCATCATCCTTATCGCCCACCAATGGTATCCTCGGGCTGGGGTTATCCAGGCCCTGGTTCTGCCTGTCATCATGGCCGTGTTGGCCATCGGTCGCCGCGGCGGCGCAGCAGTGGCGCTCCTATGCGGAGGCACCTCGGCCTATTTGGAAATGTCGGCATTCGGAGTTATGCCTTGGGTGGGATTGGCGGCGCTCTCTTGCGCAACTCTCA
>JACIWY010000980.1 GCA_014360745.1 Chloroflexota bacterium | reverse complement strand
TTGGTGGTTTTTACACGATTGATGCGAGGCAGGCTACCCAGATAGTTGATGCCCTAAAACCCAACATCGTCATTCCTATGCACTATAAGACCGAGAAGATAGATTTCCCCATAAGCACTGTTGACGAGTTCCTGCGAGGCAAGGAGAATGTGGAAAGATTACCCTATTTGGAGGTGAATAAGGACAACCTACCAGCTCCCGTAAAGGTTGTCGTGTTGCAATATGAAAGATAAGGATTATCTTTACGAGGAAATTCTAATCGCTGGTTTAGGCGGGCAAGGGGTTATGCTGATGGGGCAAATCCTCGCTTACGCAGCGATGGAAGAGGGCAAGAACTGCACCTGGTATCCTTCCTATGGTCCCGAGATGAGGGGAGGCTTCGCTTATTGCCGAACAATCATCTCCACAAGGGAGATTGGCTCTCCCGTTGGTATTGAGCCCGATACGGTCATCATAATGCACGGTAATTTCCTTGATATGGCTGATGGTTTGAGGGAGGGTGGTAGGTTGTTCCTCAATTCCTCCCTCTGCGAGGAGATTCCCCAAGGAAAGGATTGGCAGGTCTTCCCCATTCCAGCAAACGAGCTTGCCGA
>JACIWY010000979.1 GCA_014360745.1 Chloroflexota bacterium | reverse complement strand
CCGACGAGATAGCGAGCGAGGTCTATGAGGTGAGCGCCAAGGTCTCCAAGAGCACCGGAACCGGCGACTTTCTTGTCAAGCCTCCAAACGAGAGGGAAAGATGGATCAACTATCCAATCCTGAAGGTATTGTCCTCTGAAATGGTAGATTTGTCCGATGCGCCCTTCTTCTATTATTTGCTTTGCCAAAGCAACCGCCGGGCACTTGCGATAGTTGAAGTTTATCATATGGATGACTCCTGCTTCCTCAACTGCTTTTAGCATCGCCCTTGCTTCCTCAATCGTATTGGCAAGCGGTTTCTCACAGAATATGTGCTTTTTCGCTTTGGCGGCGGCGATAGCTATCTCCGCATGGGTATCCCCAGGTGTGCTTATGTCAACGAGGTCAATATCATCCCTTTCAAGGAGCTTTTGCCAGGAGGTCTCATAAGTCTCCCATCCATAGAGCTCCATCGCTTCCTTGACCGCTGATTCCGTCCGTCCCACGATAGCCCTCATTACCGGCTTGCAGGGCACATCTGGGAAGAAGAAGGGAACCTGCCTATAGGCGTTGCTATGGGCTTTTCCCATAAACTTATAGCCTATAAGGCCAACT
>JACIWY010000098.1 GCA_014360745.1 Chloroflexota bacterium | reverse complement strand
TGATCGAAGGGCTGTGCCGAGCGACGATAGGGCCGAGTGCGCCCAAAGTCGGTGCTCAAGAACAGCTCCTTGAGCGCTTTGAAGCTCCGCTCCGGGAGCAACACTTCCGTAGCGCGCTCGCCCACGCCGGGATGCTTTCCTTCACCCTGGAGGGCGTGGGCATCGGACCCCTGGATGCAGTGCATACGCCGAGGGTACTCGGGCTTGGAGCCGTTAAAAAAGGTGGCCGTCGTGCGCCGGCGCTTACTTTCCAGATCGGTCACTTCCAGGGCATGTAAGTTAGGATCTTGGGTGTAGGCGATGCGCGTCTGGCCGCCAAAGCCCACATGCATCATGGCCACGCCATGGCTCGAATTGGCGTGCGCGCCGATGACCAGGGCCCCCGCATCGGCCAAAATCTCGTACGCCGTGAGCACGTCGGTCGTGGCGCCGACTTCGGTCTCGCCCAGGTCCAAAGCGTCTATCGGCACGCCCAGCTCGAGCAACACATGCTCCAACTCGCGGATCGAAGTGTCCTCGGCGAATATGGCCAGGATGTGAAAGCCGAACGTAGCCGTAAACTCGAACCCGGGCAGCAGCAGTATTTTGTCCAGCAGCCGGCGATATTCGTCGAGCGTCTTTTTTTCGTCGGGGCGGATGCGCCCCATACTTTCGAAGCGCTCCAAGTCCTGAATCTCGCGCTTCATGGTCGCATAACCGACCACCGTGTTGTGGTCGGTAAAGGCCGCGATATCCAGGTTCTCCGCCTCTATTTTATGTAAAATATCGAGATAGGTTACCTTTTTGTCTTGAAAGTCCCGGGAGCCTGGGGTATGGATATGCAAATCCATCCGATACCATTGCATTTGTTTAGCCTGGCTCCTGGACTCTATTCTGTTGTTTCTTCTTTCTCTTGACACGGATAGATCCTTCCGAGCTTCCAAAGGCCGCGTCAAAGACCTGCTCCACTCGGTCTACCAGAATGAACGTCATCCTGTTGCGCACGTCCTCAGGGATATCATCCAAATCCTTTTCGTTGCATTTGGGCAGGCAGACTATTTCAAGCCCGGCCCGATGGGCGGCCAAGACCTTTTCCTTGATGCCGCCGACGGGCAACACCTGGCCGCGCAGGGTGATCTCGCCGGTCATGCCCAATTTGCTGTTAACGGGCACGCCTTTCATCAGCGAGGCCAGCGCAGTAGCCATGGCCACCCCTGCCGAAGGGCCATCTTTGGGGATGGCGCCGGCGGGGATATGCAGGTGAATGTCCACCTTTTCGAACTCCTCTTCGTCGATGCCCAAGTCACGGGCCTTGGAACGCACATAGCTCAGCGCGGCCTGAGCCGATTCGCGCATCACCTCGCCCAGCTGGCCCGTCAAGATAAAGCCCTTGTTGCCACGCATCTTGGTGGCCTCGATAAAGAGGATGTCACCGCCGGTGGGGGTCCAGGCCAACCCGGTAGCCACACCGGGCACTTGGGTACGCTCGGCCACCTCGTAAAAATAGATCGGCCGGCCCAAATAATCTGCCACCGTATCGGCGGTGATGACCGTCGTGCCCTGGGGTTGGGTGCCCTCTTGATCAGGGGCAAGCTCTGCGGCAACTTGAGCTGCGACCTTGCGACAGATCGTGCCAATCTGTCGCTCCAGCTCGCGCACGCCCGCCTCACGGGTATAGTCACGGATAATGCGCCGTAGAGCCTCTCTTTCAAAAGAAATCTCCTCGGGCAGAAGGCCGTTCTCACGAATTTGCCGCGGCACCAGATACCCTTCGGCGATGGCCACCTTTTCCTGCTCGGTATAGCCGGAGAGTTGCAGAATTTCCATTCGATCTCGCAGTGGAGCAGGGATGGTGTCCAACACGTTGGCTGTGGTGATGAACATCACCTGCGAGAGATCAAAGGGAACATCCAGATAATTGTCGCGGAACTCGCGATTTTGCTCCGGATCTAACACCTCCAGCAACGCAGAGGAGGGGTCGCCGCGAAAATCAGAGCCGATCTTGTCCACTTCGTCGAGCATAAAGACGGGGTTGCGAGAACCCACGCGCCGAATGGCTTGAATGATCCGTCCGGGCATGGCACCGATATAGGTGCGGCGGTGGCCGCGGATCTCGGCCTCGTCGTGAACGCCGCCCAACGATTGGCGGATGAATTTGCGCCCCATTGCCCTGGCGATAGAACGCCCCAAAGAGGTCTTGCCCACGCCCGGCGGCCCTACAAAGCACAAAATGGCGCCCTCGCGCTCTGGGCGGAGATAGTTTTCTACCGATTCTTCCCCCTCGGGATGCTCGCCATTACCATCCGCAGTCCCTTCCGCGGCGACAAACGCCGTTTTTGCCGGGCGCCGACGGCGCTCCTGACGCAGGCGACGGACGGCCAGATACTCGATGATGCGGTCCTTGATCTTTTCCAGATCATAGTGGTCCTCGTCGAGCACCCGCCGGGCCTCTTTGATGTCCAGCTTGTCGGGAGTGACGACTTGCCAAGGCAACTCGACGAGCCAAGTGAGGTAGGTGCGGATCACGGAATATTCGGCGGCGGCCGTCGGCAGGTTGGCCATGCGATCCAACTCACGCAGGGCCTCTTTCTTGGCCTCCTCGGGCATACCCGCAGCCTCGATCTTGGCCCGAAGTTCGTTCACCTCGGCGGTCTGTTCATCCTCCTCGCCCAACTCGCGCCGGATGGCCTTGAGCTGCTCACGCAAGAAATACTCGCGCTGGACCTGCTCGATGCCGCTTTGGGCATCTTTTTGGATCTTTTTCCCCAGCTCCAGGACATCGACCTCGCGGGTGAGCACGCCCACCAAAGTGCGCAGCTTTTCCGCAACGCTGTCCAGTTCGAGGATGCGCTGACGGGTGGGGACATCCATGCGCGTGCTGGTAGCCACCATATAGGCCAGCTGCAAGGGGTCGTCGGTGTTCAGGACATTGGTGACCACTGCGTCGGGGATATAAGGCGCCAGGCCGACGAGCTTCTCAAAAAGGGCGCCGATATGGCGCACCAAAGCCTCCACCTCGACCGACTCTTCCACCGTCTCGGGCCTGGCCTCGACCTTGCCACGCAAGTAGGGGTCGGTCTGAGTGAACTCGGTGATCTCCACCCGCTCCAACCCTTGTACGATGATATGCAAGGTATCGTCTGGGGCACGAACCAGACGATGGATCAGGGCCATGGTGCCTATGGTATAGACATCGCCCGGGCGAGGGTCCTCGATGTTGGGATTGGGCATGCCCACCAACGCCACACGGCGGTCGGCGATGACCGCGTCATCCACCAGGCGCACCGAGCGAGGCCGTTGCACCACGAGGGGCAAGACGGTGTTAGGGTAAACGACCGTGTTTCTCAGGGGAAGGATCGGTAGTTCGGCGGGAACATGGGCCCGCTCGCGCTCATGATGCTGCGCCTTTTCCGCCTCCTCTATTGCTTCTTGGCTAAACATATTAGAAAAGTCCATAGCTCTCCATCCAAACATCCCGTGCTCTAGCCGAGGCTGTGATGCCAAAACCGCTCAAGGCTTACAAGTAGAGACGTCCCACGTGCGCAGACGTGCGACGCCTGAAGTTCAACCTCATCGACGACGGAGCGCTCCCCCGGCAGCGAAACCCGGAGCTGCACTCTCGGCGGCCCGAACCCGAATAATAATAATCGACGATTCTCAGCCCGTCTGTCGCGGGCTTATTTGCACGCGCCGTTCCTTTTGCTTGGGCAAGGTGACGTACAGAAAACCATCCTCATAGGTGGCTTCGATGGCCGAGGTATCCACGGGTATATGGATCTGTATCTCGGTGCGAAATGCCCCATAGTGAATTTCCATATTGTGATACGTCACCTTGGCTTCAGACTCACGCGTCCGTTCATCCTGTGTTTGCGAGCCGGATCGCTGCGCAGCCCGATCACGACGCACCCCGCTGATGCTCAACTGCCGATCGGCATAAGAGATATCCAGCCCTTTATCATCCATCCCGGCGATCTCCACCTTGACCACCAGATGGCTCTCTGTCTCGTACACATCGGTGGGCGGATGCCATACGCGGCGCATACGCACATAATAGAGATCGTATTCGAGTTGCCAAGATCGAGCACTGCCAGGCGAGCCGCGCGATACCTGGCCGAAATAGACCTCACGCGGATCTGGGCTCATTAGCATCGCTCCTCAACACAGGCCGAAAGCACGGAACAACGATGATATGTAACTTGTTATATTCTACCATTATCGCCCATGTGGCCCAAATAACGCAAGCCCAAATCGAAATGTTTGCTTGACAACCTCATCCTTCTCCCCAATGAACCAGGAGGTCCAACCGCAATGAAAATCACCAGGATCGAGGTTTTGCACAGCAAAGAACCGACAATATTGCCCATCCCCTGGAGGGCCGCCTGGCGAGGCCCCAAAGCGACGCCGATCACATCCTTCGAATTCTCGTTTTACAAAGTGTACACCGACGAAGGGCTTGTCGGGTATGGGCCAAACACCGGCTACGCGGATCTGGGGGGCCTTATCGGTGCCGACCCTTGTTATGTGGAGGCCTTTTTCGACCAGCATATGAGTGGTAGGCGGTCGGGCAATAGCGGGCGCGGCGGGGCCGGGATCGAAATCGCCATGTGGGATATTCTCGGCAAGGCGGCAGGGCTACCGATCCACAAGCTCCTCGGCGCAATGACCGATCGAGTGCTCGTGTACGCCGCTACGAGCCGCTTGATGGAGCCCGAAGAGACGGCGGAGCATATCGAGCATATCGCCGAGCTCGGCTTTCGCGCCGCCAAGCTGCGCCTGCATCGTCCCGATCCGTGGGACGACGTCGAAGTGGTCGAAGCGGTGCGCGATGTGGTGGACGACGATTTCATGATCCTGGTCGATGCCAACCAGAACAACGTCGGCGAGGGTTATACCTTCTGGTCACGCAGGACGGCGCAACGGATCGCCCAGGCGCTGGACGACCTGGACGTTTACTATCTGGAAGAGCCCCTGCCGCGCCAGGACATCGAGGGGTTGGCCGACATTGCCGCCTCGGTGGATATGTTCATCGCCGGGGGTGAACATACGCCGACGGTATACGACTTTTGCGAGCATCTGCAGCGCGGCGCCTATGATATCATCCAACCCGATGTGATCCTCGGCGGTAACTATGGGATCACTGGCGTGCGCCGGGCCGCCATCCTGGCCGACTATTACGGGCGGCTGATCGTGCCCCACGTGATGAGCGGCGCCCACTTCCCCTTGGGCATCGCCGCCAGCCTCCATGTGATGGCCAGTGTCGAAAACTGTCCGGTGCTCGAATTTGGTTTCGATCCCCCCATCCTGACGGCCGAGACGACACAAAAAGTGCTCAAAACGCCCTTTATGGTAGAGGAGGATGGTTGCGTGCCGGTGCCGCAAGGAGCGGGGCTGGGCGTAGAGCTGGACGAGGAACAATTGGAGGTAGTGACCAGTTTTGAAGGCTGAGGATAGCCTGATCCTTCCTTTTACTATAAAAAGCGCCGGGCGGGGCGCAATGTCTGAATGCTGACCGTATTTCACTTTCAAACACGATTCGGCGATGAGTTTCGCCGGGCCAGATCTGTAGCCGTCTCGCCATACATTCCACAGAAAGGAAACTCCCGTGACCGCCAAGACAACGCCTGTCGCTATGCCTACCGAGAGAACGGTACAGGGCTATTTGCCGCGCGATCTGCCGCCTCTTGGAGCCTTGCTCGCTTTTGGCCTCCAGCATGTGTTGACCATGTTCCCGGCCACGGTGCTCGTCGCCATCTTGACGGGGTTCGACGTAGGAGTGACGCTGTTCGCCAGCGGTTTGGCTACTATTGTGGCTCTGGTAGGCTCGGGAATGCGCATCCCCCTCTATTATGGCTCCAGTTTCTCGTATATCGCCGCTGTATCCGCCGTTGTGGGGGCCGAATGGGGCGGCGTGCAGGTGGCCCAAGGAGGCATTATAGCTACCGCTGTGGTGTCGATTCTGGCCGGTTTGCTCATCCGTTGGGTGGGTAAAGAATCGTTGGATAAAGTTTTGCCGCCCATCGTCACCGGCTCGGTGGCCATCGTCATCGGCATCTCGTTGGCCAAGGCGGCCCTGGACATGGCCGCCGCCCACTGGGGTATCGCCTTTTTCACCCTGGTAGCCACCATCCTCTTTTCCGCCTATCTGCGCGGCCGAGGCGTGATCGCCATGCTCCCCGTGTTGTTGGGCGCCATCGCCGGTTATATCCTGAGCGCCCTCCTGGGCGTCGTGGAATATGAGGCCGTGCGGCAGGCGGCATGGGTGCGCGCCCCGGCCTTCAGCCTGCCGGTGTTCAAATGGCCGGCCATTTTGGCCATCGCGCCTATCGCTGTGGCGACCATACCGGAATCGACGGCGCACCTGTATCAGATTAGCCTCTATGTCGACCAGCTCGCCGAAGAGTTGGGGCGCAAGCCGCTCAACATCAAGAACTTGATCGGGCTCAACCTGATTTTGGATGGCATCGGCGATGGGATCAACGGCCTTTTGGGTGGCTGCGCCGGCACCAACTATGGCGAGAATAATTCGCTCATGGCCATCACGCGCAACTATTCCTGCCCTGTATTGGTCGTCGCCGGGCTGATCTCGATGCTGTTGGGGTTCGGAGGCAAGCTGGCCGCGGTCGTCGAGACATTGCCGGTGGCTGTCACCGGTGGCCTAGCCATATTCCTCTTTGGCGTGATCGGTCTACAAGGTGTGGCCTTGATCCAATCAGAAAAGGTGAACCTGTTCGACCCACGACAACTGGCCATCGGTGCAGTCATCCTGGTGGTAGGTATCGGCGGCAGCGCCTTCCCCGGGGGTAACCTGCCGTTATTGGGCGGCTTGCCGGCCATCGCCACCTCGGCCGTGCTTGGGATTCTGCTGAACGCGATCTTTATCCTCATCCCGCCTCGAGAGAACAAAAATACTGGGGAATAGCGCCGGGTAGTTGCGTTTTCATTTGTCTCCTTCACTGCGGCCTGTCGAGCATTGCCCTCGACGGGCTGCAGTTTGTTTGTATTCCCTTTTTAACGTCCTATAATGGAATCGAGAGGGTGGCTTGATCCCTCGAACGGACGCTACCCCGAAAATGGCGAGGAATGGATAGGGCGCTGTCACTATAAAGAGAAAATCCGCCCCATCTGTGAAATCTGTGTGCCAATAACCTTTGCGGCGTCCTATTGGGGGCATCTTGAAACAAGACCTTATCCTTAGACGTCTATATGGATGAAGGTCCATAAGGCGTTAGGCGACCCCTGGAGGCACGATGGAGAGCAGGGATAGGAACAGGCGGGCGCGCATCTTGCTCGCCGACGACGAAGATACATTACGAGCTGTGCTGACGCGGGTGTTAAAGCGTCAAGGTTGGGAGGTGGTGGCGGTGAACGATGGCCCCCCGGCTGTCGCCGCGTGGCCGGAGGACGGGGAGCCCTTCGATTTGGTGATTCTGGATATTCGCATGCCCCGGCTTAGCGGAGATCGCGTATACGAGGTGTTACACGAGCGACGACCGTCGCCGCGTTTTCTGTTTATTACGGGCTTTTCGTCGGATGAGGGAGTTCAGCGGGTCAGGGAGTGGAATCTGCCCTTGTTGATCAAACCGTTTGACATTAATGAATTCGTTGCCCTGGCCAAGTCTTTGTTGAACGGCTCCGACGAATCCGCCGTCGAGCATACCGTCGACGACTCCCCCGCCTTTGAACACGCCTCTCGAAAATAGCGCGGAATAGAACGCGGATTAAAGGATTCAGGCTCCTTGCCCAAGAAGGAATCTACGAAATCTGTGTCCTGGTGACGGCGGCGCTCCACAAGCACCTGTTCCTATTTTGCTATATCGCCATTTAGCCATATAATAACGCCCATCGGCGAGGAGGCGGCAGCATGCGCGACTTTATCGCAGCGGCCAAGGCAATAAGCGATCCCAATCGGGTGCGTATCCTCAAGATGCTGGAAAAGGGCGAGCTGTGCGTATGCTACCTGGCAGAACGGCTCGGCCTGGCCCAATCCACCGTGTCCAAACATCTGGCCTTGTTGCGCCAGGCGGGGCTGGTGGCCGATCGTAAGGAGGGCCTATGGGTCTACTATCGGCTGGAGACGGAGCCGATCACCGCCCATAATCTGTCCTTCCTCGATCTGGTGCGCCATTCTTTGAAGGACGATCCCCAAGTGTGCGAGGATGCCGAGAAGGTAGCCGGCCTGGCCGCTGTCACGCCGCCATCTTGCTATCGTCAGATGGAGGAGGAATGAGCACATCGTGTTGTGGAGGAACCACGGAGGTTCGCAGCAGGCGGGCCTGTTGCGCCCCTGCGGAAGGGGTAGTTCGCGATGGTACCGCTCGCACCGGCATCGCAGCGTCAGGGCGGGCGTTGGTCTGGCGCACCGATAGCCGCTTGACGGCTGCCGACCGTTGGGATCACGTGCTGGCCCGTTTGGGGTATCGACGAGGCGATCACCGCGTCGAACCCGGCCTGTATGCCTTGGGCCAGCCCACTTCCAGGTCACCGGTGTTGGTGACGGCGAACTATAGCCTCAGTTTCGACGCCTTGCGCTCGTCGTTGGACGGTCGGAGCGCCTGGATCCTGGTCCTGGATACCAAGGGGATCAACGTCTGGTGTGCGGCGGGCAAAGGCACCTTTGGCACCGAGGAATTGGTGCGGCGCATCGAGGACAGCGGCCTGGACGAGGTGGTGGACCACCGACGATTGATCTTACCCCAGTTGGGCGCGCCAGGGGTGGCCGCCCACGAGGTGCGGCGACGAAGCGGGTTTCGCGTTGAGTACGGGCCGGTGCGCGCCCGCGACTTGCCGCGCTATCTGGACACGGGGCAGGCCACGCCGGAAATGCGCCGGGTGACGTTCACCTTGGGCGAGCGATTGGTATTGGTGCCGGTGGAGATAAAACACTATTTTCTACCCATGGTGGGGTTGGCCGTTGCGCTCTATGTGTTGGCCAGCGTTTGGGGCGCGCTGGGAGCCATAGCTGCGATATTGGCTGGTGCAGCGCTCTTGCCGGCATTGCTGCCTTGGCTGCCGACCAAGGACTTTAGCAGCAAAGGGCTGCTCTTGGGCACCGTGGTGGCGCTGGGGATAGGGTTGGGCGCGTACGTTCAGGGGGGCGACCTGGCCCCCTGGGTGCATATTTTGCGCTCGGCGGGGTTGTTGTGCTTGCTGCCCCCGATCACGGCTTATCTGGCGCTAAACTTTACCGGCTCCACGCCGATTACCTCGCAGACAGCTGTGGCGAGAGAGATCAAACATTACATCCGCCCTCTGGTGGCGCTTGCAGGATCGGGAACTTTGATGACCTTGATAGCGGGCATAGCCCGCTGGATCGGGGGATGATCACGATGGCTCAAATTCGAGGGATGGTGGCTTTGGCCGAGGGAGTTAACACACTGCGCTACGACGCAGAGCGCTGCATCGGATGTGGGATGTGCGAGGCGGTATGCCCGCATGGCGTGTTCGTGTTAAGAGACCAAATCGCCGAGGCGGTTCGCCCCGAAGCATGTATCGAGTGTGGCGCCTGTGCCAAGAATTGTCCCACGGAGGCTATCGCTGTGGACGCAGGGGTGGGCTGTGCCATCGCTCTCATCCACGCCGCGCTCACCGGCGGGGAACCAACCTGCGGCCCAACGTGTTGCACCGAAGAGAGCACGGCATGCGCCTGCGAAGCAGAGGCCACCCTAACCGAACAGCAGGCGCGTTGAGAGGGATCATAACGTCCTGCACCGCAGGGCGATAACCCCCGATGACGAGACAACGGGCAGGTCCGAATAAAACCTGCCCGTTATCCATTAACGGCCGGATGGGTTGCGAACATAGATCCAGCGAAAACGATGGGCGTGCACGCCCTCGCCATGATCTTCGTATTCCTCGACCAGCCCATCCGCCAACACTTCCCAGGCGCCGAAATGCAAGCGCAGGTCTGCCTGGTCAAAATAGTGGGCCGGGCGGCCAGGCCGGCTTTCGAAGGTATGCGGCTCGACCTCCGGGCCGCGACCATAGCCGGGATCGTTCTCGGCAAAGGCGGTGAAAAAGGCCACTCCTCCGGGCTTGAGCCGGCGGCGACTTTGTTCGATCATGACCTGCCGCTCGGGGGCGCGAAAAAGATGCAAGACGTTAAAGCAGTAAATAGCGTCGTAAGGGCCTGGGCAGGGAGCCGGATCCAGCGCCGAGCCGTGCACAAAGCGGGTATAAGGGTCAAAATGTTTGGCCAAGGCGATGGCCTTTTCCGATAGCTCGATGCCAGTGACTTGGAACCCGGCCAAGGCGAGCGCGCGGGTGTTGCGCCCATATCCCGAACCGGGAACCAGGACGGTGCGCACATTCTCGGCGTGAAAACGTTGTGCTGCCATGGCCACCGTCGGGCTGGGCTCCTGGCCCCAGATCAACCCTTCACGGGAAAACCGTCCGTCCCAATAGGGTGCCAGCTCGGCCAAATAGCCTGCCTGTACCTTCAAAGA
>JACIWY010000978.1 GCA_014360745.1 Chloroflexota bacterium | reverse complement strand
GTAAATGTCTTGTTTCATGGTCTTTTTCCTCCTGTTATCGGTTGCGCATGCAACCGATCTGCCGCTCTGGCGAAGAGAGGGGGGAGACCGTCCAGACCGAAGGGCATGGGGTGGTGCGGGCGCAGCCGAAGGCGAGCCACGGCCCATGGCCTTCGCCCGAAACCGTGTGAAGGGCTTGGTCTTGACGGGTGATGGGGCGATCAGCCCCCAAAAAAGAGTAAAGGTGCTTGCGCGGGAGCCAAAGCGCCCGCGCCCTGCCTCAAGGGCAGCGCTGCTGCCCGCATTTGCGCAAGGGATTGATGCCGTATGGCCGAGATAGCCGCAGGCAAGCTCGGTTCACGAAAGCCCGCCCCGAAGGGATGCGCCCCAAAACACCACCACATTTTGCGTTTGATGAACACTTGGCAACGAGATCAACGATCCCTATCTTGGCGGAATGAACGGACTTGGCCTTGCTTCTTCTTTTCTTAGCAATAGCGCAGAGGCTCGGCCCTGGGCCTATATCACGCGCCGATTTCAAGCCTTGCAATCCAACCTTGCGCTCAAGCCTGCCGCCATTGACGACGCCAATACAAAGGCGCGAGGCGTCATCTCGAC
>JACIWY010000977.1 GCA_014360745.1 Chloroflexota bacterium | reverse complement strand
CCAATCTTCCTTGTTAACCTGCTTCTCCCTTGCTATCGCAAGAGCATAGGGAGGCACATTCTGATTTATTACCGACCCAGCCGCTATGTAGGCACCTTCCCCAATTTCCACAGGGGCAATTAGGATACTATCAGAGCCCACGAAGACATTCTTCCCTATAGTGGTTTTGTTCTTCTTAATACCATCATAATTACAGGTTATTGTACCTGCCCCGATATTCGTTCTCTCCCCCACAAAAGCATCCCCTATATAGGCAAGATGCATAGCCTTCACTCCATTCTCCAATATGCTGTTTTTCACCTCCACAAAATTACCAATTCCAACCTCATCCGCAAGAATGGTTCCCGGTCTTAGTTGGGCAAATGGTCCTATCCTGCAATTTTTCCCTACTTTTGACTCCCGCAAGAAGGAGGCAACGATTTTACTACCCTCCCCTATCTCACAATCCTCAATATAGGTGAATGGACCTATTTCAGCACCAGTTGCGACTTTGGTCTTGCCCTTTAAAAAAGTAAAGGGGTGAATGGTAACATCTTGCGCTATTTCCACCGTCGCCTCAATATAGGTGTTTTGTGGGTCTTCTATAGTAACCCCTTC
>JACIWY010000976.1 GCA_014360745.1 Chloroflexota bacterium | reverse complement strand
GCTGGAATTCCTATGCCAAGGATTTATATAATTCCTCATCAATCTCCGAATGCATTTGCCACGGGACGGAATCCCCAACATTCAGCCGTTGCGGTAACTGCCGGACTTCTTCAACTTCTTAATCCGCAGGAGTTGAAGGGAGTCTTGGCTCACGAAATTTCCCATATAAAACACAGAGACACACTAATTGCTGTTATCGCTGCCACGCTGGCAGGAGCGATTATGTTCCTTGCCCGAATGCTTTTCTTCTTCGCTCCTATAGGTGGCGATGACAGGGAAGGCAATATTCTCCAATTGGTTTCCTTAATTTTCCTCGCTATTCTTGCGCCGCTCGCAGCAATGATGATTCAAATGGCAATATCGCGCTCAAGGGAATATTCCGCAGATGAAACAGGCGCCAAAATAGCGGGCAACCCCCTTTATCTTGCAAGCGCCCTCCAGAAACTTCAAGTTGCTTCTAAAATGATGCCCCTACCCGCTACAGAACACACAGCGCATCTCTTCATCGTTAATCCTCTTAGACCTGGTCAATCCTTTGCTCGCCATGGAGAGTGATGGCTTTTGTTGTCAAAGAACAAATGCCGTATCCTATTTACA
>JACIWY010000975.1 GCA_014360745.1 Chloroflexota bacterium | reverse complement strand
ACCAAGGTAAATTCCAATTCGGTCGCGGCCTCGACGTGCCAGCCCTTTGCGGCGTAGCGGTTGAGGACGGAAACGAGGGCGTGACGGGGATCGCCGGCGAAAGGCGTGCCGTCTTCGTGGTGCATGACCATGGGCACAAGGCCTTGGGGCACCTCGAGCCAAGGCAGGGGCACCGGGCCACGGTCGGTGGGCAAGAGCACGCCATCAACGTCGCCGGTGTCGAACACGAGTGGCGAGTTTTCGATATCCGCGCCAAAGATATCCAGATTTAGCGAAGAGAGCGGCATGCGCACGCTACCTGTCGAGAGTTTGTCGGCGTGGGCAACGGGCAGACGCTTGCCGCGCATCCGGCCATTCAGGTCACAGGCGGCCACGCGGAAGGTCTGGAACTGTGTAAGGTCCATTGGAAAAACGTCCTGATCTTGATTTGTGACAGCCTAGCCCGGCCTTGGGGGGCTTGCCAAGATAATTTGATCAAAAAATTTCGAGAGTGACGAATGGTAAGGTTTGTAAGGTCTGTGAGGGGATTTTGTAAGGTCGCGGGGGTGAGAGGTCCTCGGGTCTAGCCCGAGGATGACGGTTGTGTCCGAGGGTGGAG
>JACIWY010000974.1 GCA_014360745.1 Chloroflexota bacterium | reverse complement strand
GCTGGACTATTTGCCTTTCGCTTCCCCTTGTTCCCGATTTAGCCATCATCACAACGGGGTTGAACATATCTACATTTCTTAGTAGCTCGGCAGTCACCATCTCCGAGGCCCTATTCCACTGTTGAATGATTTGATTTTCCTCCTCCTCGGGGGAAATAATTCCTTCCTGGAAAGCCTTATTTATCCTTTCAACCTCTTCCTCAGTTTTCTTGATTATTTCCTCGCGGTTAGAAGGCATATTAAGGTCGCTAACCGAGAAGCTCACGCCAGCTTTAGTGGAAATCCTGAAGCCCAGCTCCTTCATATCGTCAAGGAATTGGGCTGTTCTCTCCTCGCCGTATTTCTTGTAGCATTCCTTGATGAGATTACGTAGCATCTTCTTATCTATCTCGGGCTTGCTGAGGTCCCACCAGCGCATATCCTCGGGAAGAATCTGGCTCCACAACAATCGGCCAACCGTGATATCGATAATCCTTCCGTCGGGAATGCGAACCTTTATTGGGGCGTGCATATCAACCTGACCGAATTCCCAGCTGAGGATAGCTTCCTCAACATTGGCATATATCTCGCCGGTTGAGGAATAAGCTCCTTTTGCTTGTT
>JACIWY010000973.1 GCA_014360745.1 Chloroflexota bacterium | reverse complement strand
TTTCCAGCCAGCATCGCAGAGATAGTATTCCCAGCCCATCCTCTCGGCGAAATCAACATACTTGACTTGGGTAGCATAATCCTCAGTGCTGTCCCCTGACCACCAGGACCATGCAGAACGACCCGGCTTAATCCATGAAGTATCAGCTAACTCACAATCTGGACTAAGGTTTTCAATTATCGTGGACTCAACGATGTCCTTAAGCTCGCCGATTATCGCCACCCTCCAGGGAGAATAAAAGGGACGCTTGCTCATCACAGCATTCTTCTGGTCGGGAGCGAAAACAACCCTTAGAAGTCCTGTTTCTGGCTCCCCTTTGATATGGCAACCACAATAATCACCGTAAACTGATGCCTCGGAGATTAAAACCCAGTCCTCGCCTATGTTCAATAGAACAGGCATCCCGAAATCATAGCCCTTCAAAAGTTCATCATAATTGCGCTTGATATAGGATCCCTCATAATTGGGGACGAATTCCATCGCCCAACCAATTGCCGATTTCGGTATGCGGAAGGCACTGGTCTCAAAGCTGATTGTGATCGGTCCTTCACCGGGTATAAAGTAACGATAGGCTACTCCATCATCATAGACGCGTATTAT
>JACIWY010000972.1 GCA_014360745.1 Chloroflexota bacterium | reverse complement strand
TTCCCCTCTAATACCTTTTTCATCAGCCAATCCAAGGCATACATAAGCAGTGGAGGTGTCAAGTGCTAAGACGAGCAAATTCTCTCAACTCCTCAAGCAATTTATCATATCTATTCCCACGAGATTGAAATGTCAAGAGCCTTTTATCGTTTCCCTGATAGGAAATATTAACCCATAGATGGTCAGAAAATATCAGGGGTTTAGCTTTCTCAGCCCATTCAATGGCGCACACTCCCTCATCGTATAAATAATCTTCCAAGCCAAGCTTGGTTATTTCCCCTTCTTCTAAGCGATAAAGGTCTATGTGAAATAAGGGTAACTTCCCTCTGTGGACAGCTACAATGATAAAGGAAGGGCTGAAAATTCCCTCATTTATTCCCAGTCCCTCGGCAATCCCACTAACGAGACAAGTTTTCCCCGCGCCCAACTCTCCCTCAAGGCAGATGATATCGCCGGCTTCAGCATATAACCCAATGAGTTTGCCCAAGGAGCGGGTAAATTGAGGGGAATCGCTTATTATTCTGAGGGTTTTTCCCTCGCCAATTTTATTAATCTTCTCCATTTTTCCAACCTTTCCTTAATCTTACGTTCCTCGCCTTCC
>JACIWY010000971.1 GCA_014360745.1 Chloroflexota bacterium | reverse complement strand
CTGCAAGCGCAAGGCAAAGCTATCGTCATACGAGATGATCATTGCCACAGCCTTGGGCAAGACACCACCTAAAAAGTCGTCGCCCACACGGGCCAATTCGGCGCCCATCCGAGCCACTTCCTCATAGCGCCGACGGGGAGCGCCGTCATGATCCAAGACGCCATGCCAGAATTCCTCAGTGTTGAAAGGGCAAGTGCGCCAGCGAAAATAGACGATGGCATCGGCACCGTGGGCCAACGCCTGATATGCCCAAAGGCGGAGCTGCCCCGGCTTGGGAGTGCGGCCCATCGTCTGCCACCCGGCCGGCCCGGCTTGTTGCTCCATCACCCAAAAGGGCCTATTCTTAAGGCCGCGCATGGTCGCATGGCTGAGGGCCACGTCGGCTGGCTCCCGAGGGACGAAGAGGGGATAGTTGTCCCAAGAGACATAGTCCAGAGGCCGGGCTAACTGAAAATAGTCGATGTCCTGAAAGTCAAAGCCCATCAAATTGGTGGTGATGCTTTTCTCCGGGCAGATTTGGCGCAGGATCTGGATTTGCAGGGCTTGGTATTCCGCTATTTGATCGGAGGAAAAACGCCAGAAGTCAAGCTCCAGGCAGGGGT
>JACIWY010000970.1 GCA_014360745.1 Chloroflexota bacterium | reverse complement strand
CTCTTCCTCCATTGCGGCGAATTTGATATCTATCTTAGTTTTGAGGGGAAGGTATGTCTTCTTGTCCACATAGATGATGAAGCTGTCATTGTCCTTCGTTTTAAGGGTGAGGAGGAGATAATCGGCTTTTGGTGGAGTCGTGAGGGAGGCTGAAGTGATGCCGACGAGCAATCTTTCCTTGAGGTTTGGGGTGAGAACGAAGGAAAGGAGGGAGAAGCCGGTGGCTTTCTCAATTCGCTGAGGGGTAGGTTCAAAGGCGCCGTAGCGATTTGTCTGGTATTCGTAGAGGAATAGCTGGTTACCATCGCAGACAAAAAGTAGGGTGCTTTTGCCTTCTTGAGAGGCATCTATGCGGAAAAAGGAAGGTTTCTTCAGCCAAATTTTCGCCTTGCTTTGTTGGGTCTTGGTGAGTTTTTTACCTTTAGAAGTTAGCGTCACTTTTGAAATATATTGGACGCTCTGAAGGTCCTTCATCGCTTTCTCCATCTTATCAAGGCAGGAGATGACCTCCTTGGGAAGAAATGGTGGAGGAGAAACCTTCGCCTCCTTCTTCCCAGCACAGCCCGATAAGAATACGATGATTGCTAATATCGGCGTCAGCCTTT
>JACIWY010000969.1 GCA_014360745.1 Chloroflexota bacterium | reverse complement strand
TCTCCTTGAATTGGGGAGCGAGGGAACGGATTTTCTCGCTTTTCACTTTGTCCCAGAGATGAGGATAGGCGAAGAGGTCACCGAGGAAGGAGAGAAGATGGCTTTTACCGCTTCCGTAACTACCGATGATGAAGAAGGAGTTCTTCTCCGTCCTTTTGAGGAAACGCTCAAGAAGCAAGCAAATCTGTTCTTCAAGGTTCTCTGCGGCGACGAAGCTTTCAACGATTTTCTCCGGGTCGTGGCTGGTTATCTGGACAACCTCTTCAACTTCCTCTATTTGGACAAGCTCTTTTACCCTCATCATATATCATCTCCTAAAGTCTTTTTTAAAAATTATAGGAAAATTTGGTTTATTGTCATCATTGACGATAATTCGCTGGGATAAGTGCTAAACTTGCTTGGATTGTTAAAAAAAGCCGCCAAACGCTCTTTATTGAAAATAAGTTTTTTAGAGAAGCAAAATTACATATATCTTGAAGTCAGGAGAGGTAAATAACTACGGAAGTGAGGGTAGGAGAATTTGTGGTTTATATTTTTGGCTGTGTTTGGAGCTATACTTTTGCTGTTTTTTTTAGCTCTATTTTAGTTTTGAGCCTGCTTGCAAG
>JACIWY010000097.1 GCA_014360745.1 Chloroflexota bacterium | reverse complement strand
CGAGGTATCGATTAACGGACAAAACCATGTGGTCCGTTACATCGGCATCGATGCCCCCGAAACCGTACACCCAACACAGCTGGCCGAGTGGATGAGCCCTTCCTGCAGGTCAAACCCTTGGGAAAGGTTCGTCCTTAGCGGGTTTCGAGAGGCTCATTTAGGAGATTGTTGAGCCAGATATTCCTTGATCTCCGTGTCGTCTGCATAGCTCGAATCCAGGGCAATAGTTTCCCAAGAGTGGCGAGTCAGGTTGCCCTTGGCGTCAAAGCCAAGGTTGGCCTTTCCGATGCGCTCTCCCGCCAGGCCGGGAGAGGCTTGATCGGCATGCACGATGAGCGTGCCATAGGGCTCGACTACGATGGCCTCGGGGCTCGTCGGGTTGCGTCCGCTGACGATCACATCGATCCCTTCCACCTGTTGGGCGATCTTTTTATTCGCCTCGATGCCGGCGTGCGAAAGAAGGACGACCACCTCCGCTTTCTGGCGCAACTCGGGCAGATATTGGCGGGCCGTCTCCAATGGGTCGGCCACCGAGACCTGCACATTCGGGGGCACCGGCGCCGGCAGCGGATCGGAGAGGCCCAGGATGGCCACTTGGTGCCCTTCGAGCTCGATGATCCGATAAGGCTCGGCCAATAACTCTTGGCTCCCCGCCACAAAGACGTTGGCCGATAGCACCGCGAACCGGGCCTCGGCGATGCGCTGGCGCAACTCGTCCAGCGAGAGCAGGGAGAGATCCAGCGAACCGAGGGTCATGGCGTCGTACCCCATCTTGTTCATCAGCTCGATGCTGATCCGGCCTCGCGTGGCCCGCGCCGGGTCTTTGTCGTTGAGCAGCGAGTCGCCGGCATCTAGAAGCAACACGGACTTGCCCGTGGCGCGATACTGCTTGATAGCAGTGGCCCGACGGGCCACTCCGCCGACGGGTTCGCGTCAACCACAGGGCTCTACGTAACCCCATGTGTCGTTGGTATGCAACAAGATGAATTCCCACGCCACCGGCCCCGCCGATCGTTGCCGGGGGAAGGCTTTGCCCAACACGGCCAAAAGCAGCATCCCCACCAAGATGAAAAGCGCAAAGGCCCCTATGCTGAGCCAGAGTTCGCGCCGCTTGTCGGCCTCACGTCCTCGCTTTTGAGATTTTCTTTTCATGCGTCATCGATCTCCTGCCTTGAAAAAAGCGGTAAATATAGAACACAGATGAATACGGGTTCGAGTGATGAGGTGACAGGCACAGCCTGCAGACGGCGGCACCGTTGCAGCACCCAATTGCCCGTCACCTAGAGCACTTATCACTTCCCGGCGAGCAAGCGCGTCGCAAAGGCGTCGCAAGCCTGGAAAACCTGCGCCAGATCCTCATCATCATGGCTAGCAGACAAGGCGCCCAAACCGTGGGCGACGTTCACATCATGCAACAAAAGCCCCACCTTGAGTACCTGCTCGCGCAAGATCACATCGCACAGCGCGGGGTCTTGTAGATCTTCGGCCGAGGTGGGCTGAAGCGTTTCGTCGCGCGGGAAATAGATGGTAGCGAGCGAGCCGCCCTGTAAAGCGTCATTGCCATGGCCCGTGCAGCGCGCCAGCACGCCGCGCGCTTTAAAGACGGCCTCGACCCCCTCGCGCAGGCGTTGACCCTTGGCGGCCAACGCGGGATAGATTTCGGCCTCGTGGGCGATGAGATGTTCGATCATCGCCTGGCCAGCGAGCAAAGCAAGGGGGTGGGCGGAAAAAGTGCCGCCGTTGAACCAGACACGTGGCGTTGCCGATTCGCTGACCAACTCCATGACGTCAGCGCGGCCGGCCACGGCCGACAGCGGCATCCCGCCGCCGATGATCTTGCCAAAGGTCGTCAGATCGGCCTGCACGCCGTACAGTTTTTGCACCCCTCCGGCACAAAAGCGAAAACCGGTGATCACCTCATCGAGGATGAGCAAGGCGCCATACTGCCTTGTCAACTCCCGAGCGGTGCGCATAAAGTCGCCGCTGGCAGGGAGGAACCCCGCGGCGCCCACGCACGGCTCGAAAATAAAACAGGCGATGCGCTCCCCATAACGAGCAAAGATATGCTTCAGCGCCTCCACATCGTTAAAGCGCACGACTAGGATCTCTTCCTCGGTTGTTGCCGGGACACCCGCCGAATCGACGTGATCATAGCCATCGGCGCGACGCCCCACCCCCTTGAGGGCCAAGGGGCTGGCGCCATGCCACCCACCGGCGACCTTGAGCACCAGGTGGCGCTTGGTAAAGGCGCGAGCTAACATAATGGCGTACATAGTGGCCAACGTGCCCGCCGTGGTCAGGCGTACCCGCTCGGCGCCCGCCGCCTGCGCCAGCGCCTGGGCAAATTCGCTCTGTCGTTCCTCGGGCAGACCGGTTTGCAAGCCAAAACCGTGTTCTAGCTCACGCACCAACACCTCGCGAATGATGGCCGGGTTATGACCGAGGATGTTGGCGTAATGTCCTTGCCAGAAATCGACGATGCGATGGCCATCGATGTCGGTGACGTGCGCCCCTTGGGCCGCGATGACGCGGAAAGGATAGGGCTTGAACAAACGGGCGCCATGGCTCACGCCATCGATCAACACCTTCTTGGCCCGCTCGTGGGCCGATTTGGAGGTCGGATAGCGGGCTTCGTAATCGCGAAAGAGGCCCTGCAGTAATCGTTCATGCTTGGGTATCGCGTCGTTCACCTATTTCCTCCTATGACCGTTGTTCTAGATGCGGGCGATGATCTCGCTACGAGAAAAGGTCTTGGCCCCCACCCAAATAAGCCACAGCCCTATGAGCCAGGCCAGGGTGCCCAAGACGAACACCAACCATGGGCCGAGATAAAAGGCCCCGCTCAGTTGGCCGATCATCAAGGCGACGATGGGCAATACTAACAAACCACCGCCTTGTTGGGCCTGCATGAACGTCGAAACTTTGGAAGACAGGAGCACCGTGGCCCCCAGGCCGGAGAGCGACACTCCCGGCCCTAACCAGAACACCATGGGCCACCACGTCGGCGCCGGGAAAAAGATGCGCCCCATGATTCGATAACCGACGGTGTTCACCGCCAGGGCGTATACCAGGAAGGAAGCCACGCTAATGACCAAGGCCGGCAAAAAGGCGCCAAGCACTTTGGCCAGGAACAGCTCCTCATCGCTCACCGGCGTGTAGAGCAGGCTTTCCAACGTCTTGCGCTCCTTTTCCCCGGCAAAGCTGTCGGCAGCCAGGATGCTGGACACCATCAGCGGCACCACCAAAAAGAGCGGGGCGAACATATAGTTGGCGCTTAGATAAACCCATTGTTGGACACCCTCCAGATTCTGGAGCATCTCTTTCAGCCTGCCGGGCAGCGCCCTAAGCAGGCCGGCCAGCTCTTGGGGGTCCATGGCCTCCGCCGGCAAAAAGGTCGGGATAAGCACGATGCCCAGCGGGATCACTACCTGCAGGAGTGCGGGCACGATGACCATCGGCATCCAAACCAGCTTATTCTGGGTGACTTGGCGGAGGTCTTTGCGCATCATCGCGCGGATAGCTCGTCGGTTCATGTCCGTTGCCCCTCTCCGGCCTGGATGCGGAAATAGATCTCCTCCAACGTGTGTTCGATGGGGATCACGGCATAGATGCGCGCTCCAAAGCGGGCCAGGTCGGCCACAAGGGTGGGGATCGCCTCTTCGCTCTCCAGGCGGAGGCGCAACCGGCCATCCTCCATCCCATGGCTGTGCACGAGAGGGTGGGCATCCAGGAAGCGCGATATCTCTAACGAGGGCTCGCCGTGCAGGTCGATATCCACCCAAACCCCCTGCCACAGGCGCCCCGCCAGTTCCTGCGGCGTGCCGATAGCCCGCAACACGCCGTGATCGATGACGCCGACCAGATCGCATAGCCGCTGTGCTTCGGTCAGGTTATGGGTACAAAGAAAGACGGTGCGCCCCTCTTGGCGACTCAGGCGTTCGATCATGCGTGTGACCATGCGCGCAGCGGCAGGGTCGAGGCCGGAGGTGGGTTCGTCGAGAAAGAGCAGGGGCGGACGATGGAGCAGGGCTCTGGCAATGGCCAAGCGCTGGCGCATCCCCTTGCTATAGGTGCCCACCTTGTCGTCGCCGCGAGGGGCCAACTCGAACTCTTCCAAGAGTTCCTCCACCCGCTTGGCCAGTTCCTCTTCCGGCACGCCGTACAGGTCGCCAAAGAAGAGCAGGTTCTCACGCGCGGTGAGGGCCTCGTAAAGGCCGGGCGCCTCGGTGAGCACCCCCGCGTGGCGCCGCACTTCGTTTGGGCGCTCGGCCACATCCCAGCCCATCACCCAAGCCCGCCCAGCGGTGGGCGCCAGGATGCCGTTCAAGAGCCGTACCGTGGTCGTCTTGCCGGCGCCGTTGGGCCCCAAAAAGCCAAAGACCTGCCCTTCGGGCACTTCCAAGGTGAGACCATCCACCGCCACGGTTTCGCCAAAGTGACGGCTCAAGTTCTCGGTCACAATAATCGGTTGCATAGGCCCCCTTCCTTGACCAACGCACGGCAGCCCCTGAAGAGGCCCAAACCCTTTCACAAGAGTTGTATAATAGACGCTGTGGCGATAAACACAAAATAGCCTCACATCCGCCGCCGGCTAGGAATCTTTGGCTGCGCCATTTTGTGCACATTTTCGCCCATGGTACAATGATTTCTGTATTATGCTATCCACACCGGATCGCTTTCGGAAACCGTCATGTGGCAAGTGATCGGGCATACCTGGGCGGTCGATCTGTTGCGGCGTTCGCTGGCCGGCGGACGCCTGGCCCATGCTTATTTGATCACCGGCCCAGAACATATCGGGAAAACCCATCTGGCCCTCGAATTCGCCGCCGCGCTCGTCTGCGAAGGCGACGACGCGCCCTGTCATCGTTGCGTAGCCTGTGGCCAAGTAGCCCAAGGCCAGCATCCCGATGTGTTGCAGGTGGAACCGGACGGTTCGCACTTTAAGATCGATCAAGTGCGCGGCCTGCAATACGACCTAGCTCTCTCACCGCGCGAGGCAAAGCGCCGTGTCTGTATCCTCACCAACTTTGAGCGGGCGACCACCGAGGCCGCCAATGCCTTGCTCAAGACGCTGGAGGAGCCGCCGCCCCATGTGGTGCTGATCGTCACGGCGACCGATGCCAGCCTGCTTTTGCCTACCATCGTCTCCCGTTGCCAGCTTTTGGCCTTGCGCATCGTGCCTCGACCTCTCATCGAGGAAGCGCTCCTGGAGCGAACCGAGGATGCGGCCTTGGCCCGTTTGCTCTCCTCGTTGGCGGGGGGGCGTGTCGGCTGGGCATTGGAAGCTTTGGTGCAGCCGGACTTGTTGCAGCAACGCCAGGAGGACATCCGACGTCTTTGGCATTTGCTATCGGCCGATAGGGCGCAACGCCTGGAAAGCGCGGAAGAATTGGCCAAGCGCCAAAATATCGGCGAGCTATTGGCTGTGTGGCAGGTCTGGTGGCGCGATGTGGTGCTATTGCACGGCGGATGTGAGGAACTGGTGGTCAATCAAGACCTACGCCGCGAACTCGGTCTGGTGGCCGCAGCTTGCACGGCGGAGCAATCCGGTGCGGCTCTACGCTATATCGCACGAATGCCGGAACAATTGGAACACAATGTGAACGCCCGTCTGGCCCTGGAGGCTTTGCTCTTGAGCTGGCCCCGGGTTTCGATCAAGGGTGAAGAGACTGTGTAGAGAGGACGGCGCCAATGCCGATAGTCTGTGGAGTACAATTTCGGGGAGGGTGTAAAATATACTACTTCTCCCCAGGGGAATTCCAAGATCTTGAGGTCGATGACTATGTAATCGTCGAAACGTCTCGTGGGCAAGAGCTGGGGCGGGTCGTGTTGCCCATCCAAGAAGTAAGCGACGAAGAGGTGGTGGGCGAGCTCAAGCCGATTTTGCGGCGCGCGACCACCATCGATCTGCTAGACGCGCAGCGCTATCGCCAGCAAGAAAACGAGGCGGTGGAGAAATGCAAAGAGCAGGTAAATCAGCTCAATCTGCCCATGAAGATCGTCGGGGCCGAGTATAGTTACGACGGCTCTCGCTTGACCTTCTTTTTCACCGCCGAGGAGCGGGTGGATTTTCGCCAATTGGTGCGCGAACTGGCGCATTTGTTCAAGACACGCATAGAGCTGCGCCAAATCGGCGTGCGCGACGAGGCCAAAATGCTGGGCGGCGTAGGAAAGTGCGGGCGCCATCTCTGTTGCGCCAGTTGGCTCACCGACTTTCGCCCCGTATCCATCCGCATGGCCAAACAACAGAACCTGCCCCTCAGCCCAATGGAGATATCGGGCATCTGCGGCAGGCTGTTATGCTGCCTGCTTTATGAGGACGAATACTATGGCGAGGTCAAATCTCGTTTCCCCAAAGTGGGCAAGATCATCGAAACCCCCTACGGGCCCGGCAAAGTGGTGCGCGTCAGTGTGCTCAAGGAGACGGTGAGCATCCTGTTTGAAGATGGCTCGACGTTGGAGATGGATGCCGAGGAGCTGGCCGGCGGGGCGCCAGCGAGCCGCGAGGAAGCCGACGAGGCCAGAGCCATACTTCGTCGACAAAAGCTGGAAAAGGCCCTCAACGCAACTCCAGCAGAACCGCCCAAGCGTGCAGAGAAGCAGGATATGCCCGCTCAGGCGCCCGCCGTCGAGGCAACCCCTGCCAGGAAGACCGATCGGCACAGCCAACCACGCCGCAGGCGCCGACGACCTCAAAGGGTCGAACTCGTCGGCGGCCCCTCGGAGGAAGAGGTGCCTTCGTCGGGTGAGGAGGCACATCGGAGACGCTCGCGGGCTAGGCCCGTCGCCGAACATTCTGTTGAAATGGATGAACAAAAAATCGACGAGAGCCCAGCCCGGAACAGATCCAAGCGACGTCGCCCGCGCAAGAAAAAGCTCTCGACGGGCAAAAGCTAGAGTTTCTTGGCGCTCAGGATGTGGCCCGCTGTTTTCGCGCTTCCAGCTCTCGGAGGCAAGCCTTGGGCACGGAGACGGCGCCGAGTTGGTTCTCCGGCGCCTCGTCGAGCCCGTGAAAGTCGCTCCCGCCGGTGCAGACCAGATCGTACTGGCGGGTGAGGCGTTCCAACTCAGCGACGATCTCTACCGAGTAGCCGGGATAATAAACTTCTAACCCCTGCAGGCCGTCGCGAACGAGTTCGGGGATGAACGAGGTCAGGCCCCAAGGATGGGCCAACACTGGCACCCCGCCGGCGGAGCGGATGAGTTCTATGGCCTGGCCCGGCGTCATTTTGGGCCGAGGGACATAGGCGGGCCCTTTTCGACCTAGATACTCCCGAAAAGCCTCTTGGATCGAACCCACAAAGCCCGCCTCTTGCAACGCGCGGGCCACATGGGTTCGCCCCACGACCCCCTGGCCGGCCAGGTCCAGAACGCGCTCCCACGAAAGGGGAATGCCCAAATCCTCCAAACGCCGAACCATGCGCCGGGCCCTGTCCAGACGTTGTCGGCGGAAATGGGCCAATGTGTCGGCCAAGACCGGGTGGGTATGGTCGATCAAATAGCCCAATATGTGCAGTTCGGCGTCGGCCAGATGGGTGCTGATCTCGACGCCAGGAATGACGCGGAGGGCGCTGCCCGCAGCGGCTTGTAGGGCCTCGGGCACGCCCTCCACAGTATCGTGGTCGGTGATGGCCAAGACTTTTATTCCATGGCGTAGGGCAAGCCGGACGACCTCGGAAGGCGTCAGGGTGCCATCCGAAATGCTCGTATGGACATGCAGGTCGATAGCGCCCGCCCTCATCGTGGTTCGATGACGAATTTGATGGCCGTTCTCTCTTGATCGGCGATGGTCACGTCGATGAACGCCGGGATGCATACCACGTCCAGGCCATCGGTTTGCAGATAAGAGATAGCGATAGCCACCGCCTTGGCGGCCTGATTGACCGCTCCCGCTCCAATGGCCTGAACTTCGGCGCGTCCGTGATCGCGCACGACCCCCGCGATAGCGCCCGCAACGGCGGTAGATCTTGATCGGGATGAAACTTTGAGCACATGCATGAGGCTGCCTCTCCTTTGCGGCTGCGACGTTGAAGCCACGTGACCAGATATTCGTTCACTGGCTAGAAGCGCGCCCCCCAACGCGCTCAAGCATCGCGCTACCTTGTTGCCCACGTCCTTACCGATTTATCCGGCAAACGGACGCCGAATCCGGACCTATTTGGCGTACTCGGTGGCCCGCGTTTCACGGATCACCGTCACTTTGATCTGCCCTGGAAACTCGAGACTTTCCTCAACCTTGCGGGCGATCTCTCGAGAGAGCCGAACGGCGCCGGCGTCGTCCACCTCGTCCGGTTTAACGATGATGCGCACTTCGCGCCCGGCCTGGATGGCGAACGACGTTTCCACGCCCTCGAACGAGTTGGCTACCTGCTCCAGGGCGCGGATGCGCTTGATATAACTCTCCAGCGATTCACGGCGTGCGCCAGGCCTTGCGCTAGAGATGGCATCCGCCGCCTGCACCAAGATGGCCTCCAAGGTGCACTGTTCCATCTCGCAGTGGTGGGCGCCGATGGCGTTCACCACGTCATCGGGCACGCCGTAACGGCTGGCGATCTCGGCTCCGATCAAAGCGTGGGGGCCATCGACCTCATAGTCCACGGCCTTGCCCAGGTCATGGAGCAGCCCGGCGCGCTTGGCCAACTCGACATTCCCCCCTAGCTCGGCGGCCATCATCGCGGCCAAGCGAGCCGTCTCCTTGGAATGCTGAAGCACATTTTGCCCATAGCTCGTGCGATAGTGAAGGCGCCCCAACAGCTTGATGATTTCCGGATGGAGGCCATGGATGCCAAGGTCCAAGGCGGCCCGTTCTCCCTCCTCGCGGATCGTCTCTTCCACCTCCTCTCGTGCTTTTTCTACCATCTTTTCGATGCGCCCGGGATGAATGCGCCCATCCAACACCAGCCGCTCCAGCGCCAGGCGGGCGACCTCGCGCCGCACCGGGTCAAAGCTGGAAAGGATCACGGTATCGGGGGTGTCGTCGATGACCAAATCGACCCCCGTCATCGCCTCGATAGTGCGGATGTTGCGCCCTCCTCGGCCGATGATGCGCCCTTTCATCTCGTCGCTGGGCAATTCGACCGCCGAAACGGTGGTATCCGCCACCTGATCGGCAGCGACGCGCTGGATGGATGTGGTGATGATTTCTCGCGCCCGGCGTTCGGCCTCTTCAAGAGCCCGGGCCTCGCTTTCGCGGATGATGCGCGCCGCGTCCATCTCGGCGGTGGCCTCTATCTCTTTGAGCAACAGCTCCTTGGCTTCCTCCCGGCTGAGGCCGGAGATGCGCTCCAATTCTGCCAAGTGCTGTTCCCAGGCCCGATCCAGTTCGGCTTGCTTCTCCTCGAGGGCCTTTTCCTGCATTTTGAGCTTCTTTTCACGGGCCTCCAGCGCGTCCATGCGCTGATCGAGGGCATCCCGACGGCTTTGCAGACGGCTTTCTTGACGGCTGATCTCGCGGAGACGCTGTTTTTCTTCCGCCTCAGCTTCCTGCAAGATGGCCAGAGCCTTGTCTCGTGCCTCGATCTCGATCTCCATAGCGCGCGTTCGCGCCTCGGCCAGAGTTCGATTGGCCTCCTCCTCCAGTCTGGCGATGTTTCTGCCAATGGTTCGGGTTCTAAGCAAGTACCCTATTGCAAAACCGACGGCCATTCCTACTACGAGGGTTACGAAAGCAATGATGAGCTGCCAAAATCCCATAGTACATATCCTTCCTCTATCTATGTATTATCGGGCAAGGCCCGTTTGTCCGAACCGCGCTCCTCCGCCTGTATCTGTTGCCAGAAACGCTCCGTAACGCGCCAGGAGACCTCATAGCCAAAACCCCGACGCTGGAGAAAGCCAAGCAGGCGCTGAAAGAAGCGCTGCCTGTCCAGGTCGGCCAGCCGGCGAACATATCGCTCGGCGGCCTTGATAGCCCCGGCCTCTTCATCCACGGCGCTTATGGCCGCTTCGACGGCGCGGCGATCGATCCCCTTTTGCTGCAATTCCGCCCTGAGCGCCAGGCGCCCACGTGGCCGGAAGGCCTCGCGATTCTCGACCCAGAAACGGGCAAACTCTTGGTCGTTCACCAAGTTTGCGCATCGGAGCCGGTTCAGAACACTCTCTATCTGTTCGGGCGCCAACCCTTTTCCCTCCAGATAGCGCGCCATTTCCTCTTCACTGCGCGGGCGATAAGAGAGATAGCGCAGCGCCCGATCATAAGCCTGTTCAATCGTATCCAATTCCTGAAGGTGATGGACATCCTCCTCCGTCAACTCTTGGCCGATGGTCAACCGAGCGGCTACCATCTCTTGCAGGCTAAAGGCGTATTTGCCATCCACAAAGACGCTGACGCGATCGCGCCTTTTGGCCTGCCTTTTTAATGCGGTGATCCTGTGCTGATTCAACGTTTGTTAACGAGCCTCGCCTGCTCTAAAGAATCTGGATCGTATAATAAAAGAGAGCCGCAGCAAAAGCCACAG
>JACIWY010000968.1 GCA_014360745.1 Chloroflexota bacterium | reverse complement strand
CATTTCTTGGGGTCCAAACCTGGAATATCATTTGGCAAGGGGGCTTCCTTAGGAATCTGCCTGGGCAATTTCTCGAGTTCAGGGTCATCCTCTCCAAGGGATTCAACGAATTTTTGAGGAGTCAATCCACCCTCGTTAACATGGGTAAGAGGTGTCCATCCCTTCGGCCCCTCTCCAGTGACGACCTTAAGCCATTCTTGTGCCAACTGCTTGCGAGAGAGAGGAAGCGGCCAATCGGCTCCTGCCCTGGCACATTCTATCCTCAAGCGAGCCCAGTTGTTGAGGAATGCGTACCAGACAGGCATATGCGCTTGGCGAACACGCCAGTAAATCTCCGGGTCATCTTTCACTGCCTTCTCTGCCTCCTGCCATAGCTTCTCTGCCTTGCTCAAGGTCTCAAAGTTGAAGAAGGGAGCATTTGCAGGAGTGAAGCAACCAAGATAGTAATCCTTCGCCGCGTTGTGCATAAGCTCCATATACTTCCAAATATAAGGAGCAGCTTTGCCATAATATCCACGCAGGAATTCATCTATGAGCTTTTTATCGTCCTGGTAAGGATTCCAGAGAAGCTGGGCAAGAACCCAAGCCCTCAACTCGGAGAACTCCG
>JACIWY010000967.1 GCA_014360745.1 Chloroflexota bacterium | reverse complement strand
ATACAGAATGTTTGGAAGGGATGAAGCCATTTATGTGCCCGTCCAAGGATATAATGCATTGGAAGTAGCTGAAATACTTGGAGAAATGGGCTATCGGATCCAGGTTGTGGGAGAGAATGAACCGATTCCTCAAGGGGGTGTAGTGGCGTTTGGGAATCTCTTGGAGGACGAAGTCGCCAATGTTATCTTGGGCATATTAAACTGGGAGCTGAAGGATGACATTTTTCCGGTCTTTCAAAAGGGTGGAGCGAGGTTCGTTAAACCTTTATGTTTAATAACGGAAGAGGAGATGGATATCTTCAGGGAAATTAAAGGAATTGAGAAACGAAAGGGAGAGGAAAATATTATCAAAAGAAAGATGAAGGAAAGGAAATTGTTATCAATTGGATTTTGGCTTTCCTTCTTTAAATCCTTCCTGAGGGAGCATGCTTTGCTGTTTGAGGAAGGAACGAGGGATTCCTAATTCCATAAAATAATTTCGCTGTATTTGGAGAATCTTGTTGGTTAGCAGGATATAATCACCTTATCTCTACTTTTCCTTAGAAGCAAGCTGCATTTTGTCATGATAAACCACCTATAAATTAAGCCAAAAAGAAAAAACTTAAAA
>JACIWY010000966.1 GCA_014360745.1 Chloroflexota bacterium | reverse complement strand
TTCTTTTTTATTTATGTATCTATCTGATTTGCCTATCTATTTCAAGAATAGTTTGGTCACTTCTCTGGGCAGCGTAGCGCTTACCGTCTTTACGGCCTCTTTGATGGGCTACGCCTTTGCGCGGCTGGATTTTCGTGGGCGCGACCTGATCTTTTATTCGCTGATCATCGCCATGTTCGTCCCCCGCGCCGGCAGCCTGATGGCCCAGTATGAGCTGATGCATGCCCTGCGTCTGCGCAACTCGCTCGCGGGGCTTGTCTTGCTCTTGTCGTCCAATCTGTCCGTGCCGCTCTTTATCATGCGCCAATCTTTCTTGGCCATGCCCCGCGAATTGGAGGACGCCGCCCTCATCGATGGCGCTAGCCGTTGGAAGCTCTTTTGGGCCATCGCCATGCCCTTTGCCGCTGGTGGTGCGATGGTCGTCGCCATCCTCACCTTTGTGCGCGTGTGGGGCGAGTATCTGATAACCATCACCATGATCGATGTGCGAAGGCTATATACCGTGGGGGTGGGCATTACCATGTTCTCGGGCGAGGGCTCTATGGTTTATGATGATCCTGACATCTCGGCGGCGGGCATCCAATCCGCCGGTTATCTCATGGCAGCC
>JACIWY010000965.1 GCA_014360745.1 Chloroflexota bacterium | reverse complement strand
CAACAAGTCGCGACATCTCCCTTTGCAGTTTCACAAGTTGATAATATATACCCTTCTTCTTGAGAAGTTCCTTATGTGTACCCATCTCCGCAATCCTGCCGTCCTCTATCACAATTAGCCTGTGCGCATTGCTTAGGGTGGAGAGGCGGTGGGCAATTGCGAAGACTGTCCGCCCCTTCATCAAGCGGTCAAGAGCCTCCTGGATTTGCTTCTCCGTCTCCGTGTCAACGAGGGAAGTTGCCTCATCAAGTATCAGAATGCGTGGGTCCTTTAGAATCGCCCTTGCTATGGCTATCCTCTGTCTCTCCCCTCCCGAAATCATAACCCCTCTTTCTCCAATCGGTGTATCGTAGCCATAAGGAAGATTCATTATGAACTCGTGGGCGTTCGCCGCTTTAGCCGCTTCAATTATCTCCTCCAAGGTAGCATCGGGCTTACCGTAAGCGATATTCTCCCTCACTGTCCCAGCAAAGACATACGCATCCTGAGGGACAATAGCAATCTGGCTTCTTAAATCCTTCAGCTTTATCTTTCTTATATCCACACCATCTATGAGAACCTGCCCTTCCTGTGCTTCATAAAATCTGCATATCAGATTGATGATGGT
>JACIWY010000964.1 GCA_014360745.1 Chloroflexota bacterium | reverse complement strand
ATCGGCGGAGGCATCGACCAAGATCGAGCTTACAAGGCGGTGCAGACCGGGGGACCCTCCGGCGGTTGCCTGCCGGCCAAACTGCTGGACCTGCCCGTCGATTACGAGTCGCTGGCCCAAGCCGGTTCCATCGTGGGCTCCGGCGGCATGGTCGTGATGGACGATACCACCTGCATGGTCGATATCGCCCGCTATTTTCTAAGCTTCACCCAGAACGAGTCGTGCGGCAAGTGCGTGCCCTGTCGGCTGGGCACCAAGCGCATGTTAGAGATACTAGAGCGCATCGTCGCCGGTGAGGGGCAGGATGGCGATATCGATCTCTTGGCCGAGTTGGCAGATACGGTCAAGAACGCCTCGCTGTGTGGGCTCGGGCAGACCTCGCCCAATCCTGTGCTCTCGACCTTGCGCTACTTCCGCGAGGAATATGAAGCGCATATCTATGAAAAACGCTGCCCAGCGGCCCGCTGTGAAGCGCTTACCTCCTATTACATCCTGCCCGATAAATGCCAAGGATGTGGTATCTGTCGCCGCGCTTGCCCCGTGGAGGCCATCGCGGGCGATCGACGCATGATCCATATTATCGACCAAGACAAGTGCATCAAATGTGGC
>JACIWY010000963.1 GCA_014360745.1 Chloroflexota bacterium | reverse complement strand
TGGTCTATTAACGACCATCCTGTGTCCCACGAGCTTCTTTCCAACATCCTCGCCCAACCATCTCCTACCCATCTCCGTCAGCTCTATTGGAACAGGCTCATCAGCCACGGGACGCATAACACACCCCTCCCCCACAACGCTTCTCAAGCCTTCATCACCTATTGGCTGGGGCGTCAAGCCCATATCTACAGTGAAGAAATTCCTCGTAAAGGCGAGTCCCAATCCTTCGGGAACATAGATTTTCTCTATCGCTTCAGGTGGGAAATTCAAGATGGGCGAACGAAGCGAGAGAATCGTCTTACTCTTTGGATGGAGGATGAAGGATAATTCAACTCCATCCGTTCCCGAAGAGAACATCGCCAGGACATCCGCCAGCTCACTTTTGTAATTTATCGCTATCCCATCACGCCTCTTCTCCCAAGCGATTTGGGAAATAGGGATATTATTGGATGCCAATGTTGAGCCATCGGAGAAGGAAATCTCCCAGAGGGGTAAGTTCCCCCTCAATGGAAGGATATCCTTTCCTGTTTTCCCCTTCTTTATGGCGGATATAGAGCCATTCTGGGAGAAAGAGATTACAAAAGTCTTGCCACTGAGGGAAGGGATTGGC
>JACIWY010000962.1 GCA_014360745.1 Chloroflexota bacterium | reverse complement strand
GATGCGGGAAATAGGAAGGCGTTTGAGACTTTCCAAAAAGGATGTGAAGACACTAAGGAGATTGGTCAGACATCACCTGCGTCCTGCCTTTCTCAGCCATTTTGGTGAACTCTCTCATCGTGTGGTATTTCGTTTCTTCCAGGACCTTAAAGAGGATGCCATCCTGTTGCTTCTACTCTCATACGCCGATAGGTTAGCTACAAAGAAAGTTAGCGAGGAGGAACTGGAAAAGCACAAACAGCTTACCTTGAAGCTTATAGAGGAAGCGAAGAAGGAGAGTCGCCGACCGAGAAGACTATTGAGTGGAAGAGATATAGTGCAGGAATTCGGACAGCTCCCTGGTCCAACAATTGGCAGGCTACTGCGGCTCTCGGAAGAGGCCTATGCCGAGGGTTTGATAAGCACCAAAGAAGAGGCTTTGGATTTTGTGCGTCGCCTCTTAGATGAGGAATCTTAAAGGATGGGCTGACCTCCATATCCATTCGTCATTTTCCGATGGAGAGTGGAGCCCTCAGGAGATAATCCAGGAAGTAGTTAGGCTTGGACTTCGGGCTATTGCGATTACCGACCATGATTCGGTATCAGCAATAGCAAAGGCAGAGAAGGAAGCC
>JACIWY010000961.1 GCA_014360745.1 Chloroflexota bacterium | reverse complement strand
TGGAAAGATTTTTGGTAAATGCAAGAAAATATGTTAATTTTGTTAATTACCGTGGAAAGTGGAGATAAGAATCCTAAGGAGGTGAAATTTTGGACCAGACAATCTCTCATTTAGAGGGAATACTTGCTGTGCGTGTTTTCTATGATTTGGTAAGGGATATACTTCTGGAGCGTGGGAAGCCCGTGTTGGTAAAGGAATTCCCTTCCCTGTTGGAAAAGAAGGGCTTCCGCCTTCCCAAGCGCCTCGTTAGATATCTCCTCTCTCTCTGGGATGAAGGAATTATTGAGGATGGCTTCGTTGACCTAAGCCACAGAAAGGAACCTTCTAACAGACCGTTAGAGGGGGATATAGAGAGGCTCTTGCGGAAAGCAGGAAAGCCCATTTCCCTTGGAATTCTCTCCCAGGAGCTTGCTACCGTCCAGAGAAGAGTAGCAGAGATATATAAACAATCCCTTCCCTCTTTTATCTCTACCCGTCCGAAGAAATACTTTTTGCTTAACGAACTTGTTGGCTTGAGGGAATGGTTGCTGCAGGTCGAGGAAGGAGCTACGGATGATGATGTCCTCTTCTTTAATTTCCATCCCGAAGAGCTATCCCTCCTGAAGCAATGGAT
>JACIWY010000960.1 GCA_014360745.1 Chloroflexota bacterium | reverse complement strand
GGCATCTTTCGCTATCTATATCTCATCCACGATAAAGGTCTGGGGGGCACCCCGGAAGATATCGTCCTGGGAGACAGGGCCTTGCTCCTCACCATCCTCCTCTGGGCATTGACAGCTGGGCTGGTCATTTATTGGCCGCTGCTCCACTGAACACCTATATCCCAAAACATCAAGGGGCGGTGCTCTTTTGCACGCCCCTTGAAAAACCGGCCATCGATTGCGGCCCATCTAACGCTTGGTGTACTGCGGCGCCTTGCGCGCGCGTTTGAGGCCCGGCTTCTTGCGCTCCTTGACGCGCGGATCACGCGTCAGAAAGCCGGCCTGCCTTAACGGGCGCTTGAGCTCTGGATTAGCCTCGAGCAATGCCCGAGCAATGGCGTGCCGAATGGCGCCAGCCTGTCCCGAGATGCCCCCACCCTTGACCAGCGCAGTAATGCGAAAAGCCTTTTCGCTACCCGTCATATTTAACGGCTTGAGGGCTTCTTCCAGATCCGTCTGGCGGGTAAAGTATTCCTCCGCCGGGCGCCCGTTAACGATGAACGCTTTGCCGCCCGGGGCCGGATAGAGCCGCACCTGCGCCGTCGCGCTTTTGCGCCGACCGACGCCATAATAGT
>JACIWY010000959.1 GCA_014360745.1 Chloroflexota bacterium | reverse complement strand
TTGATCGGGCGTGGTTGGTGGTGGGGTGAGCCCCGCGTCACACCAGCACCGCGCCGCCCTCTTTGATGGCGTCCTTGGTGCTTGCCTCGCCCAAGAGCATCTTGTTATGCGGCTCGCCGGACGGGATCATCGGGAAGCAGTTCTCGTGCTTTTCCACCAGACAGTCAAAGATCACCGGGCCGTCATAATTGAGCATCTCCATGATCGCGTCATCGAGATCGGCGGGGTCCTTGCAGAGGATGCCCTTGGCGCCAAAGGCCTCGGCCAGTTTCACGAAATCGGGCAGGGATTCCGACCAGCTAGACGAATAACGCTCGCCATGGAGCAATTGCTGCCATTGGCGGACCATGCCCAAGCGCTCATTGTTGAGGATGAACTGCTTCACGGGCAGGTGATATTGCATCGCCGTGCCCATTTCCTGCATGTTCATGAGCCACGAGGCCTCGCCTGCGACGTTGATCACCAGCGCCTCGGGATGGGCGATCTGCACCCCGATGGAGGCCGGAAAGCCATAGCCCATGGTGCCAAGCCCGCCAGAGGTCATCCAGCGGTTGGGATCGTTGAAGCCCAGATACTGCGCCGCCCACATCTGATGCTGGCCCACTTCGGTGCAGATATAGCGGT
>JACIWY010000096.1 GCA_014360745.1 Chloroflexota bacterium | reverse complement strand
CGCCGATCCCTTCATAGTCATTGATCAAATCGCCACAGCCATAGAGGATGGGCTTGCCTTTATACACTTCGATGCCCTTCACATGATGGGAGGAATGGCCATGGATTACATCCACGCCCGCCTCATCGATGAGCCCATGGGCGAAGCGCACATGTTCGATGGGGATCTCGTATCCCCAATTGCTCCCCCAATGGATCGAGCACACGACGATATCGCTCTCTCGTTTCACCTTGTCCACTTGGCGCTTGACCCATTGGAGCGACTCGGCGGACAAATCCCTTAACAGATTCACGCCCGGCATGGTTTCAGACGCGGCCCAGGAAAGAGGGATCCCGCTTGAAGGGGTGCCGTACGAGAATACAAGGACCCTACCCCTCCCCGCGACCTCTATCACCGCCGGCTCTTCCGCCTCCTGCAGGTTACGCCCTGCCCCCGCGCTCTCGATGTTCGCTTTCTCTAGCGTCTCCAACGTCTCGACAAGGCCCGCATACCCCCAATCGAGGACGTGATTGTTGGCCAGGGCGCAGCAATTTATGCCGGCGGCCGTCAGGCAGGGGATATTTTCGGGGTGCATCCTATAATGTATACCTTTGTCTGCCCAATAGTCATCGCTTTGGGTAATGCTCGTCTCTAGGTTGATGATCTTGACATCCGGCGCCAGGCGATCAAACTCCGCGAGGGCATCCCCCCATATATAGGCAAAGTCGACCGGCCTCGGAATCGGGCCATGAGCCCGCTCGGCGAGCTCTACATAGTCTTGGGCGCTCCTCACGAACGGCTCATAGAGGAAGGGGTTGCCGGCATGGGGCAATATTTGATCGATGCCCCTTCCCGTCATGACGTCGCCACACAGGAATATGTTCACCAGATCGCCGGATGGCGACGGTTGCGAGGGTGGGTACGGAGTGGGCTGCGGGCTCTCACCCACGTTGGCCTGCCCGCAAGCCAGCCCAGCCAAAGAGGTGATCACTAGAAAGCCAAGCCCGCATACAAGCCCCTTGTTCTTCATGGCAGCATCGCCTCTTTTGTGTATAATCCGGGAGCAGGTAGGCCCCAGGGAGCGGGTTCTTCACTCGGGATTGTAGCAATCTGTAGCCAACCACAACGTTGCGGGGTGGCCCTGGGCAAGGGCGGATGTCCACAAATGCCCAAAAGGGCACAAAAAACACAAAAGCCTCCTCCGTCCCAAGACGAAGGGGGCTTGTCGAAAAGTGGAGCTGAGGGGATTCGAACCCCTGACCTCTTGAATGCCATTCAAGCGCTCTCCCAGCTGAGCTACAGCCCCTTATAGGTTGGTAAATCCGTCTGGCCCCAGCTTATCCATGCGAAAGGGGCGATGGAGCTGAGGGGATTCGAACCCCTGACCTCATCAGTGCGATTGATGCGCTCTCCCGGCTGAGCTACAGCCCCGCGTCCGCAAAGATCAAGTATACGTATTGAGCAAGATCCGTCAAATCTCGGCGCTCTCTTTAACCACGTCGCGCCAGGCGCATCCCGGCGATAAAGCCGACGATCAGCAACAACACCCCAAAGCCCAGGAGGGGCCGCACGCGGCTCGCCCAAGGCCGGGAATCGGCCACCGCCGCGCCCCTGGTTAGGCTTATAGCCGGCGTGGCCGACGGGCCCCCTTGTATCGCGGTAAAGGTCGCCGTGGGCACGCCGGTATCGGTGAGCGATGGGGTTTCGCCAGGCGTCATCGTCGGGGCGGGGGTATCGCTCGGTCGAGATGTCGGCGTGGGGGAGGGCGTATCCGTAGGCACAGCCATAGGCACAAGGCGCCGATCAGATCCGTCGATCCGGCCGCCAGTAGGCCCGCTGGACGGTGCGCGCCTCCGAGACCGAGACGATGACGTTGCCATCGATAGACTCGGCCAGCCGAGTCACCTCCGCCACCCGCCGGCGCGGGACGATGATCTCCAAGATGCCCACAGCCCGATCTCGCCCCTGCCCTACGAGCTGGGTCACGCCATAGCCGGCCTGGCGGATGGCTTCGGCCACTTGATCATACCGTTCGCTGGAGATGATGCGCACCTCGGCATAGCCCAAGGCCATGCGTTGCTCCATCATCATCCCCACCCAGGTGCCCACGGCAAAACCCGCCACATAAGCCACGAGGTAGGGGACACGGTTCAAGTTGGTCACCACAGGGGCGATGGCCAACACATACACCAAAGCCCCCACACTTCCCGCCGCGATGGCGCCGGCCTTGTTGCCGCGCACCGTGAGCGTGGTGGCCAACGTACTGACGCTAATGCCAAGCACTCGTAACACGAAAATGAGCAGCGCCTGCAAGAGGATGTCCATCGTCAGTACACCGGCCCAGTGCGCACGAGCAGGAACTCTTGATGGCCCAGAATCTCCGCGGCCGGCTGTTCGCCAGAGGCGACGCGCAACGTCAGCTCATAGATGCGCCTGCCCACCTGCTCGATCGTCTCCTTTCCGCTGATCACGGTGCTGGCGTCGATGTCGATGTCATCGCCCATGCGGGCGTAGGTATGGGCGTTGCCAGTGACCTTGATCACCGGCGCGATGGCGTTGCCCATGGGGTTGCCCCGGCCGGTGGTAAAGACGACGATCTGCGCCCCTGCGCCCACCAGCCCACTGACGGAAGCTAGATCGTTGCCCGGCGTATCCATAAAAGACAGCCCTGGCACCCTCGGCGGCTGGGCATAACGCAATACGTCCACGATGGGCGAGCTACCCCCTTTGAGCACGTCACCCAAAGCCTTCTCTTCCACGGTAGTAATTCCGCCGCGGATGTTGCCCGGGCTGGGCTGTTTGCCGACGAAATCCTCGCCCGTCGATTTCAAGAATCGCTCACAGGCGGCGATGGTGTCCAACAGGCGCCGGGCAACCTCCGGCGTGGCCGCGCGCTTGACGAGCACATGCTCGGCGCCCAACAACTCGCTGGTTTCGGCCAGGATCACCCGCGCACCCTGCGCCACCAACAAATCGCTAAAAGTGCCCATGGAAGGATTGGCGGCCATCCCCGAGGTGGCGTCAGAGCCTCCACACTCCAGGCCGATGGTCAACGCCGAGACGGGACACGAGATACGCTCCTGCCCCGCCACGGAGGCCAACATCCGGCGGGCCAGGGCCACCCCCTTTTGGACCGTGCGCCGCGTGCCGCCCTCCTGCTGAATGACCAATAGCTCGCTGGGTGCCCACCCTTGAGCGGCCCGCGCGGCGAGGTCACTGGCGTTCAACGTCTCACACCCCAGGCTGACAACAATGCTACCGATAACGTTGGGGTGCCGAGCATACTGGGCAAGGATCTGAGTATGCAGCTCCGTATCGACTTGAGTCTCGCCACATCCCTCGCTATAGTCGATCAGGGCAGCGCCGGGCACCTGTCGCGCGATGGTCATAGCCGCGTGCAAGGAACAACCGCAGGTGGGGATCACGGCGACCAAGTTGCGCACACCAACCGCGCCGTCGGGCCGGGGATAACCGAGAAATTGATCGTTCATGCTCTGGCCGCTCCTCGGACGGTGGCAAGATTATGGCTGTGAACGTGCTGGCCCGGCGCGATATCCTGGGTGGCCACGCCGATGTTGGCCCCATACTTGATGACCGGGGCGCCCTTGACAATGGGCACTATGGCCACTTTGTGGCCAAAGGGGATGTCTTCAAGGGCTGCAAGCTCCCCATCCATGTTGCCATCCCAACTCAACCGCGCACCGGCCGGCAGGTCGCTCAGCGCGACCACGACATTGTCTTTGGGGTTGATCTTGAGCGTATTGGCCATCGATCTTGTCGCTCCTTCAGATGTGCTTCTCTTGGCGCAGATTTTCCGCCTAGAGTAGCATGGCTGCGGACAGCGGTCAAAATCGCCATTTGCGCGCGAGTTGGAAGGCTCGCTATTTGTGCTATACTCCCCTAATCGAAATCATGACGCCGCCCTGAGGACGACGGACATGCCCCATCAACGTAAACGTACCTGGTTTTGGGTCTTATCCTTTGTATTTGCCTTCTCGCTGTCTTGGACACTGGTTGCATGTACAAGCACCCCTCCGCTTCTGCGGGGCACCGTCCTGGATGCCTCGGACGGCAGGCCGATCGCCGGCGCGCGCTTGCAGATCACCGCGCCTTCGACGATGCAGTCTTGGGAGCTGACCGCCGATAAGAAGGGGAATTATCAGGTATCGCTCGATAGCGGCGCCTTCTCGCTGGTTGCCTCCGCGCCCGGCTATGTGACGGCGACCTTCGATATCCTCTTGGGCAAGGATACCCTCGCCCAAGAGCGAGATATCCATCTATCCCGTCGCCGGTTGAACGGCATTGTGCGCGACGCAGCCACAGGGCAGCCGATGGGCGGCGTCCTCATCGTCTGTGGCTCCGAGGAGCAGCGCACCCGCCACGACGGCACCTTTGCCTTGGATCTACCGGAAGGCGAGCCTCTCTCCTTATCGGCGAAGGGTTATCTGTCGACAACGCTCGCCGACGACCAAATTGCCGCCATTTTGGACGACGATGGCCAACAGGCACAGCCCATAACGCTGACCCTTCAACCGCGCACGATCGCCGGCGTCGTCCTCGAAAAAGGTTCGAGGCAGCCGCTTGAGGGCGTGGTCGTCTCGGCCGGGGAGCAGGAGGTGCGCAGCGACGCCCGGGGCGCCTTCCGGCTCGGCCCCATCGAGCCGGGGACACCGATCCGCGTCCTCAGCGCCGACCATCGCCCGCTGCCAGAGATCCTCTTCGCAGGCCAGGAACGCCTGGAGATCGAGCTTGAGCCGTGGCGAACGCGGCTCTTGGTCTCGGACGAACGCAATAACCTGCCCCTAGCCGCCGCAGCGATCGTCGCGAACGATGCCCTGCTCGCCGAGACGGGCCAAGAGGGCACGGCAGAGATCGAGGCCCGGCTGGGCACCAGGTTGCATGTACAAAAACCCGGCTACCGAGGCCGAACGCTGAATTACGAGGGGGAGCGCGAGCTGCGCGTGGCTCTTCAGCCTTCACAGCTCAGCGGCGTCGTCCGCGAGGTAGAGACGGGGCAGCCGATCAGCCGGGCGCTCGTGTTGGCTTTTGCCGTCGCAGATCCTCTGGCGACCAAGGGCTTCGAGCCCATCTCGCCCATCACCATGACCTACACCGATGACACGGGACGCTTTGTCTTTCCCGATGCCCTGGATGTCGCCAGTTTGTTGGTCAAAGCGCCTCGCTACGCTCGCCTGATCCAGCCTATCGCTCAAGTGGGCGAGGTCGAGCTAGAGCTACAGCCCTTCCAGGCCCACGGCTTATATATCCCCTTTGGTGTGTTGACCCTGCCCGAACGCATCACTGAGCTGCTCGACCTGGTGGAGGGCTCGATGTTGAATAGCGTCGTGGTCGATGTCAAGGGCGATAGGTCGCGCATCGCCTGGGACAGCCCTCTGCCGTTGGCCAAAGAGTTAGAAGCCTACCAGCGCGATGTCATGGACCTACGCGAGTTCCTGCGCACCTGCCACGAACGGGGCATTTATGCCATCGCGCGCATGGTCGTCTTTAAGGACGACCTATTAGCCACTCATCACCCTGAATGGGCCGTGGCCCGCGAAGAAGGGGGCTTGTACGAGGATCTAGAAGGCTTGCATTGGGTCGATCCCTTCCGTGCCGAAGTGCGCGCCTACAATATCGCCCTGGCCCGCGAAGTGGCCGCCCTGGGGTTTGATGAGATCCAGCTCGATTACTTGCGCTTCCCCTCCGACGGCCGCATCAAAGGCTTGGTATATAGCCAGGAGGCCACCTTTGAATCGCGCACGGCGGCGATGGCCGAATTCTGCGCCCAGATGGCCGAGGCCATCCGCCCCACGCCGGCTTTCCTCTCGGCCGACATTTTCGGCTTGACCGTGTGGGTCGATCCGGGGCGAGACATGGGCATCGGCCAGCGCGTCGACGACATTGCCCCGCATATGGATTACTTGTCGCCCATGCTCTACCCCATCACCTTTGGGCCGGGGAACCTGGGCTTTGATCGGCCCGGCCTCTATCCCTACGAAGTGGTTTACTACAGTGTGCTCACCACCAAGGAACGGACATCGACGCCGGTTCGCCCCTGGTTACAACACTATACCATATTTGGCATCGAATACGATCTGCAACGGCTGCTCTTGCAACGAAGGGCGGCGGAAGACGCCGGCGCCGACGGCTGGATCTATTGGAACTCTCGTGGCCGCTATGACCCGGAGGTGTTCACCGAAGGGGCCTCGGCGCGCGTCCAGCCGCCCCCTTTGCCCGAGGAGAATCGGTTACCTCCTCCCGGCTCATGACGGAGCACCGCGTTTATTCCAACCGTTTGACCCCTGAGCGCAGCCACATCAAAGCAAAGATGCTCACCAACAGGATCCCCTGCAAATTAAGCACCCAGGGCACGCCAAAGAAATCGGCCAGGGCGCCGGAGGGGATCGTCCCCAAGGGCATCAAGCCCATCATGGCCATATACATGGCTATGGCGCGGGCGCGATAGTTATCATCGCAGTTTACTTGCACCAGGGTTTGGTTGGTGATCATGGTGGCGTTGCGCATGGCCCCGACCAAGGCCAGGGAGAGCAAAACGATGGCAAAAGGCCGAATGTTGGCAAAGACGATCAACCCCAGCCCCATGATAATCCCCGTTATGAGCAGAATTTGCCCCTTGTGTCGGCTACGCCCCATAGAAGCCAAGACCATCGACGAGATGAGCGAGCCCACGCTGGGCGCGGCGGTCAGGATGCCCAGTCCACGAGCGTCAAAGCCAAGCACTTGATCGGCGTACACCGGCATCAAACTGCGATACGACCAGCCCAAAACGGCGCGCACTCCGGCGATAAAGATCAGCGGCATCATCGGCGGGCAAGTGCGCATATAGCGCACCCCTTCGCGCAAATCCTCCCAGACCGTCGTCTTGCCCGAGGAGACGATCCCACTATTGGGCAGCCGCGTCAGGGTGAAAAGCGCCCAGATATAAAGGCCGGCCATGATCAGATAGACACTTCCCGCCCCCAGGCTGGCGATCATAAAACCCGCGGCCGAAGCGCCCACGATGCCCATCAAGCCCATGCCCACCGAGCTGAGCGAGACGGCGTTGAGCAACGATTTGCGCCCCACCAATTCGGCCATGACCGCCCTCTCCGCCGGCATCATGAAAGAGCTGAGGATGCCCGAAAGAAAGGAATAGGCCACGAGATGCCAGACTTGGATCAGCCCGGTTAGGATCAACAGCGCTAGGACGAGGACGCAACCTACCATCCCGGCGCGGGTGAGCAGCAAGAGCTGGCGCTTTTCAAAGCGGTCGGCCAGCGCCCCGGCATAGAGCGACAACACCAGCCGGGCCACGCTACGCGCCGCGGTGACGCCTCCGAGGGCGAGGGCCGAGCCGGTTAATTCATAGGCCAGCCACCCTTGAACAACAGAGCCCATCTCCATCGTCGCCGAACTAGCCAAGCGCCCCAGCCACAGCCAGCGAAAGCCCGCATTCCCCAGGGAATCAAAGGCGGCAGGACGTTTGATAGCCAATTGCGCCATAGCCGTATCCTCAAAAAAAGATGTTTCGTCGTCGGGGTTCCCGCCCTTGCGCCGGCTCACGGCAGGCGCGGATGGCGGTGCTGATCGGGCAGATGGCCACGCAGGGTCAAGTCGCCGGCCAGGATACGACGCAATTCGCCCGCATCGGTGCGCAGGAGCAGGGCGCCGTCGGCATCGACATCCTCGGCCACGCCTTCCCAAACCTCCCCCGGCGTGGTGACCTGCACGCGCCGACCCAGCGTGGCCAAACGTTGGCGCCAAGCTTCATGCGGCGAACGACCACGGCGCAGCCACTCATAGTGGTATTCGATACGTTCCAGCAGGGCGAGCAAAAGGGAGAGCCGCGAGGTCGACTGGCCCAGCTCGGCGCTCAGGCTGGTGGCCGGGGCCATCAATTCGGGCAATGTAGAGACATCTAGATTGACATTGATCCCCATGCCCACGACGACATAGTCCAGCCGCCCCGAGCCGGCCCCCAACTCGGTGAGCACCCCGCCGACCTTTTTGTCGTGGATCAGCAGGTCGTTGGGCCACTTGATCGCTGCGCGCAGGCGCGTAGTCGTTTCGATGGCCTCCACGGCGGCCAGCGAGCAAACCATCGTGACCCGCTGGGCCTGACCCGGCGCCAACGCAGGACGCAGGATGAGAGACATAAGCAGAGAGCTACCCGCCGGCGCGTGCCAGGGCCGCCCCAAACGCCCTCGGCCGGCGGTCTGCACCTCGGCCAACACCAAAGTGCCCTCCGGGGCGCCGGCGCGGGCCAATTCCACGGCGCGCGTGTTGGTCGAGTCGATCTCGGCGTAATGTTCGATCGCGCGGCCGATATAACGGGTGGTGAGGCCGGCCATAATAGTGCTCCGCGAGAGGGCATCTTTCATGCCGAATCCCTCATATCTGCTCGGTCTTGGTCAATACGCACCGACGACATGGCCTGATCAATGATAGGCGGGCAAATAGTCGCCGTGCGCTTCGATCAGCTCATCGCACAAGGATACGATCTCGTCGATGGTCAGCTCGGCGGCCGTGTGTGGATCCAACATCGCGGCCTGATAGATATAATCCTTTTTAAGCGTCAGCGCTGCCTCGATGGTCAGCTCTTGGACATTGACGTTAGTGCGGGTCAGCGCGGCACACTGGGGCGGCAGAGCGCCCACAAAAGTCGGCGCGATCCCACTGCGATCGGCCACGCACTTGACCTCGACGCAACAACCGTCTGGCAGGTTGGTGATCAGGCCGGAATTCAGCACGTTGCCGCCGAAGGTATAAGGCGTGCCCGTCTCCATGGCATCAAAGATAAAAGAGGCGTACTCGTGCCCGCGCCGATGTTGGATCGGCTTGTCGGCCAACAAGTCGCGACGCATCGCCTCCCAGCCCTCGATTTGGCGCACACAACGGCGGGGATATTCATCGAGCGGGATATGAAAACGCTCGATAAGCTCCGGCGCCCGGGCTTTGATGAACCAGGGCACATATTCGGCGCTATGCTCGCTAGATTCGGTGACGTAATAGCCGAACCATTTCATGATCTCGAAACGCACCGCATCTTTGCCTTTGTACTCGGGCAGCTCGGCCCGACGCTTGATCTCCGGGTAAAGGTCGACGCCATGGCGCTTGATCTCCAGCAGCCAGCCCTGATGATTGATACCGGCGATTTGCCATTCCAGATCGTCGGTAGGAAGGTCGAGCATGGCGCACAGATGTGGGGCGCAAACCTGAACGCTATGGCACAGGCCCACCGTTTGTACATCGGTAGCCCGCAAAAGCGCGCCAGTGATCATGCCCATGGGATTGGTGTAGTTGAGCAGCCAGACATCGGGCGCGACGCGCTCGATGACCCGGCAATATTCGAGCATGACGGGTATCGTGCGCAACGCTCGAAAGATGCCACCGATGCCCAACGTGTCGCCGATGGTCTGACGCAAACCGTATTTTTTGGGCAGCTCGAAATCGATGACCGTGGCCGGCTCATAGCCCCCGACTTGGATGGCGTTCACCACATAATCGGCGCCGGCCAACGCGCGCTCGGCGTCGTCGGCCAGATAGGCCTCGATATGGGCAGCGGCGCCCAAAGTGCGATTTATATTCTCCAACATGATCTTGGAGACATGCAAACGATCCGGGTCAATGTCGACGAGCGCGATGTGCGCATCGCGCAGGCTGGGCACGTGCAAACAGTCGCCGAGAACGCTTTTGGCAAAGACGGTGCTGCCCGCGCCGAGAAAACAAATCTTGGCCATGAGTCCCCTCCCCCTCTTGTACGGTGTACGGGAAATCGTAGCGCGCTTGGGGCCGCTTGTCAAACGCGGTACAATAGAAAGGTTAGGAAAAGGGATAACGCGAAACTCATATGGGGAGAGAGGATGCTATGCTCACCAGATCGCAGGTTCGCCGGGCCCAACAGCGCGCTGCCGAACGCATCCGCCGCGCGGGCATCGCCATTCGCGCCGACGAGGCGCAAGCCATCGAAGTGGCCGACCTCGGCCTGAACGAGCTCGAAATCACCGGCTTGCAGATCCTGACCGTGGTCAGCACGGCCAATTATGCGGCCAAGATCATCGCCCTAGAGCCGAACCAGCTCTGCCCGCAACACAGACACCCGCCGCTGGGCGATTACGCCGGCAAGGAAGAGACGATCCGTTGCCAATGGGGCGAGCTGATCCTGGGCATGCCCGGCGAGCCGACGCCCGCTTCTCGCGCTCGCATCCCCGCGCATCGCGCGCCCTATTACACCGTGCGCCATGAGCTGATATTGCATCCAGGCGAACAATATACCTTCCCGCCGAACACTTGGCACTGGTTTCAAGCTGGCCCGGAGGGCGCCGTGGTGTGGAGCTTTTCCTCGCAGGCGTTCGACGTGCAGGATGACTTTACCGACCCAGCGATCCGGCGGGTGACCGAGATCGTCGAGGATTGAGCGTTTTTTGCTTCCACCGATTGTATGGTATATTTAGCAACAATCTAGTAATTGGCGCCCCGCAGCGCGCGGGGCGCTC
>JACIWY010000958.1 GCA_014360745.1 Chloroflexota bacterium | reverse complement strand
CTCGTTTTCCTATGGAGGACGCTGATGAGCCATGAGCTATCGGTCCGACCGGGTTCGCAGGTCTCTGTGAAGCGCAAGGCGTCGGCGCGGGTTATCGAAGAACGGCTGGGTTGGGTTCTCGTCGCGCCGGCGGTGTTGGTTGTTTTGGGCATGGTGGCCTACCCTTTCCTAGATGCCGTGCGCATCAGCTTTACCGACAAGATGATCGGCATGGGGCCGGGACGCTATGTAGGGCTGAGGAACTATGCCTATGTGCTCGGTTGGCCCCAGTTCGGCCAGATGGTCATTCGTACTGTGGCTTTTACCGTCGCTGCCGTTTTCCTCAAAACGGTCGTCGGCCTCGTTGTGGCTTCCTCGCTGACACAGGATTTTCGCGGACGCAACGTTTTGCGCGGCATCTTTATGCTGCCCTGGATTCTTCCTACGTATATCATTGTGCTCGTATGGCGCTGGATTTTCGATGGCCAAACCGGCGTGTTGAACCAGATTCTCGTCAGTTGGGGCATTCTTAGGTCCAACCAGCCCTGGCTAGCTCAGGCCCCTACGGCCATCGGCGCGCTGATCTTTGTGCTCGTCTGGAAAGGCTATCCTTTCTACGGGCTTACGTTCTTGGCGGCGATGCAA
>JACIWY010000957.1 GCA_014360745.1 Chloroflexota bacterium | reverse complement strand
TACGTTCCAAAACGCGCTGAGCTCCCGATTCCAAGCCGTACATGAGCATCCGGCAGCCGGCCTCCCTCATAGCCTGCAACAAGGAGGACTCGATATGTGGCTCAAAACGCACACAGGCCGCCCAACGAACGTCCAAACCGCGTTCGGAAATCGCTTTGCTCAGACCGGCGAGCAGGGTCGGAGGCAGCGCCTCGTCGACGAAAAAGAAAAAGCGCACATTATAGCGCCCTTGCAGAGCAGCCATCTCCTCTACAACGCTCTGTGGCGAGCGGGCGCGGTAAACATCCGACTGACCATACCCCAGATTGCAAAAAGCGCACCGCCGCCAATAACACCCGCGACAGGCCTCAACGGGGAAAATGCGTTCCGGGGCCAGGTACCTATCGAGGGGCAACCCCTCATAGTCTGGCAGGGGCCTCGTTTCAAGCTCCTCCGGCGAGGCCGGCGGGTTAACCCGAATTTCATCCCCCCGGCGATAGATCAGATTCGGCACTTTGGCCAACGAGCCACCATGATCCAAAGCCTCGATCAAGCCCAATAGCGCCCGTTCTCCCTCAAAATAAATGGCGCTATCAAAGAGATCAAAGAGTTGCCTCTTCTTGGGCAACTCTTCTCGCCAGGCAG
>JACIWY010000956.1 GCA_014360745.1 Chloroflexota bacterium | reverse complement strand
GAGATTCATCCCGCAGTCATCCGGGCTGGAAATGGATATGGTCTCGGGCGCTTATCCCCTTGATATAGACAGCGATGGCATCATGGATATCGTGCTGCTACGCGTCGGCGAAAACAAGGTTATGCGCGGCCTTGGCGAGTGCCGGTTTTCCGATGCCAGCAAGGAGTGGGGCTTTGACGGCGGCGATGCATGGTCAACCGCATTTGCCGCCACGTGGGAGCAGGGTGCCCAATGGCCTTCGATTGCAATCGGCAACTACATAGATCGCGCCCAAGAGGCTTTCCCGTGGGGCTCTTGCACCGCCAACTGGTTGCAAAGGGGGGGAACGAACGGTTTTGATCATCCTCTCCCCTTGAAGCCGAGCCACTGTGCCCTTTCGATCATGTTCACGGATTGGAACAGATCGGGCATGCCGGCTCTGCGGGTGTCCAATGACCGCGAATACTACAAGGGCGGTGGGGAACAGTTATGGCACCTCAAACCCGGCCAACCGCCACGTCCTTACTCCGCCGAAGAGGGGTGGGCCCGTCTGCGCATTTGGGGCATGGGCATTGCAAGCCGTGATATCACCGGGGATGGCCTGCCAGACTACTTTCTGACCTCGATGGCGGACAGCAAGTTGCAAA
>JACIWY010000955.1 GCA_014360745.1 Chloroflexota bacterium | reverse complement strand
CAATGGAAAAGCGATAATAAATCCCTTTCCTTATTTAAAAAATGGAGCATTTGCCGTTCTTGCTGGGTAAACCATTGTTCAACCTCTGTTACTCCTTCTCGTTCTTTTTCTTGTGGGAAAAGAAGGTACATTATCTGCAGTGATATTTCCCTTAAAATTTCAAAAATTCCTTCCGCCATACACCAAACATATTCACGAGGGAAAACTGGTAAAGAGAAATAAGCCTCGCGTAGTTCATCATAAGGTATTTTTAGGTCCTCTACTTTCCTCCAAACTTCGTTGAATTTCTCCTCGTTGGGAGGTTCAAATAGAAATTGCCCAAACATAACGAATGTTACAGGATTATCTCCGAGAAGGACTGGTATGACGCCGTCTACCAAACCAGCATGGCATTCATATATATAGGGTTTCTTTTTTTCACAAGCTACTCTAAAAGCCGTCTTGTCGCTATTTTCACATCTTTTAAGTCCGTCATTAGTTCGTCTGATGAGCTTACAAAAATCGGTAATGGTATGTAGAGGATGCACGATACGTGCCAAGTGTCTTTCTGCGGAAAAAAGAATAGAAAAATGTAAGTCGCGAGGATCAAGCACCATTTTGACCTCTTTTAAAAATAAACAAAATTCC
>JACIWY010000954.1 GCA_014360745.1 Chloroflexota bacterium | reverse complement strand
GCGGCCTCGACCACCTCATGACGAGGCTTCGTTCGTCACACGCGACCGGTCGAACCGCACGCGACATTGCGCACCCTTGCCCAACACCACCCCGCCTCATTGTGGGTATCGCAGCACGGATTGCGAAATCGCATGTCGCAGCGTCACCAGGATGCCGGATCGCACTCATTCAACGCGGCGGCGGCTTTCAATGCCGGCGGCGTTACCATAAGTAGGCAAGACCGGAAGTCGCCACATGCTGCGCCGCGAAAAGCCCGACCGCCTGCCCATGGATTACTGGACGACCCCCGAAGCCCGCGCCAAACTGATGGCCTATTTGGGCGTGGAAGATGATTTGGCGCTCTATCGCCGCTTGCATATCGACCGGCCCTTTGCCGTGTCACCCCGCTATGTGGGGCCGCCCATCCCCGAAGATCAAGATGTGTTCGGCATCACCTACCGTTGGGTGGATTACGGCACGGGCGCCTACCGCGAGGCCATCGAGCACCCGCTGGCCCGCTATGAAAGCGTAAAAGAGATCGAGGCGAACTACCGCTGGCCTAGCCCCGATTGGTGGGCGTATGATGACCTTGCCGAGCAGATCGCCCCTTATCGAGATTACCCCATCCAAGGGGGCGGCTCGGAACCG
>JACIWY010000953.1 GCA_014360745.1 Chloroflexota bacterium | reverse complement strand
CAACATGATCACAAGGCGCAAAATGATCTCTATGGACATCAAGACCTCCTCCTAAACTCTGCCGGCGAATGGTACGTCTTGCCTTGGATGACGCACCAAGCTCTAGTTCTCTTGACTCCTTTCTGCCGATAATTTGTAAAACCGTCGGACAACAAAAAGGTGTGCCCTGGCAGGACACACCGGCTTGCGCGCCCCCGTCAGTAGTCGAGAGGGCTCGCCGGCCGCTCCGTTTCGCCTCCTCCCGTTCGAGCGGACGGCTCCAAGGCGATGGCAATCGCCTCGGCCAGGGAGCGAGCGGTAATTCGTTCGATGCCATCCGGCGGGGCGCTCCCGTCGGCGCGAAAATGCGGCATGAGCCCACGTTTGAACCCCAGCTTGGCCGCCTCGCGTAAACGGCGATCGGCGTGCCCGACGCTGCGCAGCTCGCCGGCCAAGCCTACCTCGCCGAACAAGGCCATGTCTCCGGAGACGGGACGATTATAGTAGCTGGAAGCAATAGCCGTCGCAATGGCCAGATCGATGGCCGGCTCTAGCACGCGCAGCCCACCGACGACGTTCACAAAGATGTCCTGATCACTCAGCCGCAGGCCGACGCGTTTGGTCAAAACGGCGGTAAGCAATAAGACGC
>JACIWY010000952.1 GCA_014360745.1 Chloroflexota bacterium | reverse complement strand
CTCGGCCAAAGCCTCCTGCACCCTTTTATAATCGGCCAAATCTGTATAGACCTCGACCAGGTCATCGCCGATTTCGACATCCTCGGCGCCGGCGTCGATGGCCATGAGGGCGATCTCCTCAGGGTCTTCGTCACCCGGCTCAATGGAGATGTGGCCTTTTTGCGAGAACATCCAGGCGACGCATCCCTCGGAGCCAAGATTGCCACCATGACGCGAGAAGGTGTGTCGAATCTCAGAGACGGCTCTGTTGCGATTGTCTGTGACCGCCTTGACCATGATAGCCGTGCCATGGGGACCGTAGCCTTCATAATAGGCTTCTACGATCTCGCCTTGGTCGCGCAGTTCCCCGGTGCCCCGCTTGATGGCGCGGACGATGTTATCTTTGGGCATGTTCGCCTTGCGGGCCTTTTCCAAAACCATGCGCAAGGCAAAATTGGCCTCCGGGTCGGGGCCACCTTCGCGAACAGCTACCGCTATCTCGTGGCCGAGCTTGGTAAACAATTGGCCTCGCTTGGCGTCGTTGGCTGCTTTGGACCGTTTAATCGTAGCCCATTTGCTGTGACCAGACATACAGTAACCTCCTGATTGACCAACGTACGGTTGGCATTTCCCATTATACCACGAACCGG
>JACIWY010000951.1 GCA_014360745.1 Chloroflexota bacterium | reverse complement strand
CTTTCAGCAATGGATAAATGGTTCGCCCTCTTCGGTGTTCCTGAGCCGATGCCCATCCCTCGGGGAAATTATCTCAAAGAGATAGAGTTCAGTATGAACGCCTATCTACATTCCCTTTGGGTGCCCGAGGAAGAGCAATGGTGGACAACTAAGGGCGCCGGACCCCTTCTCTCCGGCAAAGGACGTCCATCCCCATTCCTCTATGACCTCTACCAAGGTTACCTCCTTTCCCCTTCCAAAGAGATAAGGGAAAGATGCAAAGAGATGATAGATATGATGACGAGCAAATACAAGATAGAGATAGCGGGCGATGACCTCGGCTTCACATTCAACGAGCCGGTTCGTTCAATGAAGGGGCTTGCCATACAGGCGATAAATCTCCTAAACCAACAATGGGAAGATGGCTCCTGGCGGTTCTATGCTAATCGCCTGGGAAGCGGCGTATTTGAAGGCTACGATTATCGCCAGCTTGGTCCTCACAATGCAGTTGAGGTAGGCACCTGCGCCTACAACGCCTGGCAAATCCTTCGTTATGCCCGGATGACGGGCGACGAAAAACTTCTTGAAGCGGGTATTAAAGCACTGGAATTTATGAAGCGCTTCACTGTGCCACGCGCCGCCCAGGTATGGG
>JACIWY010000950.1 GCA_014360745.1 Chloroflexota bacterium | reverse complement strand
GCCGAGTAGCTGCCTTGCTTGCGAGACCGGGTTTATCTCTGCTAGTCCGCCCAGGGCAATGCGTTCGGGGGGTGTTAACCCTTCGGCGACTACGAGGCATTAGGTTCGTCTCATGCAAATGAATCGCCTCTCTCCTCTCCGGCTCGGACTTTTCGTCGCCACGGCCCTCATCTATGGGGGCATCCTCGTCGGGTCTTTGTCGTCACAGATCGGGCCGCCCAACCTATTTCCGTATTCCGACAAGCTTGTGCATATGTCGGCGTGGGGATTGCTCGCGGGCGTCGCGGCCTTGGCGGTTCGTGGTCGGCCGATCCTCCTCGCCATCGCGGTGGCTTTGCTTGCCAGTAGCGCCGCTGTGGAGTGGGGGCAGGCCTATATCCCCGGCCGTTCGGCGTCTTATGGGGATCTTTTGGCCAATGCATTGGGGATCGGGCTCGGTACGCTCCTCTCGCTGTTGCTATCCCCGCGCCTTCTGTGCGCCATGAAGCGCGGTGCGGCCGGGCTCACCGGGGAAGCCACTGAAAAGGGCGGCGAGAAGACGGGGGTCGCAAACCCGATAGCCGCCACGAGCCGGCTTTCATAGGCGTTCCAGCTAAGCCTTTATATGATCCTGCCGCTCAAGCCGGCAGATT
>JACIWY010000095.1 GCA_014360745.1 Chloroflexota bacterium | reverse complement strand
GGGCGCGCCGATTGAGGTCTTGCCGCACAAAGTATTCCAATAACGCGATATCGACGGTGCTGTTGGCCTTGGCCAGGCCGATGGCGTCCATAAAGGCACGAATAGCCTCGGGGGTGTAGCCCCGCCGGCGCATTCCGGCCAACGTCGGCAGGCGCGGATCGTCCCACCCCGAGACGATGCCGGCTTCGACCAAGGGGCGCAGGTAACGTTTGCCCAGGACGGTGTAGGTCAGCTCCAGGCGGGCAAATTCGTATTGATGGGGTTGGTAGGTGCCCAACGTCTCGAGGATCCAATCGTACAGCGCTCGGTTGTTTTCGAATTCGAGGCTGCACAGCGAATGGGTGATCCCCTCGATCGAATCGGATAGACAATGGGTAAAGTCGTACAAGGGATAGATACACCACTTGTCGCCGGTGCGGTAGTGGGGTTCCTTGAGGATACGATAGAGCACCGGGTCGCGCATAACGATGTTCGGCGAGGCCATGTCGATCTTGGCCCGCAACACCCGCGAGCCCTCCTCAAATTCGCCGGCGCGCATGCGCCGAAAGAGATCCAGGTTTTCCTCAACAGAGCGATCTCGGTAAGGGCTGTTGCGCCCCGGCTCGGTCAAGGTGCCGCGATATTCGCGGATCTCTTCGGCGCTCAGATCGTCGACATAGGCCTTGCCCTTCAAGATCAAATCTTCGGCGCACGCGTACAGATAGTCAAAATAATCCGAAGCGTAGTAGAGGCGATCTCCCCAATCAAAGCCCAGCCATTGCACATCTCGTTTGATCGCCTCGACGTATTCGATTTCCTCTTTGCTGGGGTTGGTATCGTCGAAGCGCAGGTTGCACAGCCCGCCGTAATCGGCGGCGACGCCGAAATTGGTGCAGATGGCCTTGGCATGCCCGATATGCAAATAGCCGTTGGGCTCCGGCGGGAAGCGGGTATGCACGCGGCCGGCGTACTTGTTGCTGGCCAGGTCTTGCTCGACGACCTCGCGGATGAAATCCAGCGGCCTATTTTCAGCGTTGTTCGTGGATGGGTCGGCCATATTCTTGGCTCCTGGGTCGGCCACAGAAAGCGACCAAATAAAGTTGCTCTATGATACTCCAAAGAAGGGGGAGAGGCAATCTGTGAGACCAGGGCCCGAGGCGAAGGGGAGGTGTCGAGCAGTTCGGAAACTGCCCGACACCTTGGCGCCTTATCAACTCTGCAAACCGTCGCCGGCATCCGGCATGGCGAGGCGCTCCATCACCTGCACCGCCTCAGAAGTGGTCTCGCAAACCTGCTCTTCGCCGGCCTCCTCGGGCGCGCGGGTGAACACCAGTTCATCCCGTTCGGCGTCCAAGTCCACCAGAACCGTCTCGCCCGGCTTGAAGGTGCCGTCGAGCAGCCGTTGCGAGAGCGGGCTTTCGACGTAGCGCTGGATGGTGCGCCGCAGCGGGCGTGCGCCAAAGGTCGGGTCATAGCCCTTGTCGGCCAGCCAACCCTTAGCGGCCTCGGTCACCCGCAGGCTCAAGCACTGCTCGCGCAGCCGTTCTTCCAGATCGCGCATCTGGATGTCGGCGATAGCCATCACGTCCTCGCGTGTCAAGCGTTTAAAGATAATGATCTCGTCGATGCGGTTCAAGAACTCGGGCCGGAAGGTGCGCTTGAGGCTCTCGGTAATGTCGGAGACGAACTGCTTTTCCTCATCGGTCTGGGGGCCGAGCTGGAAGCCCAAAGCTCCGCCCTTGCGCAAGGTCATCGGCGTGCCGATATTGGAAGTCATGACGATCACGGTGTTGCGGAAATCGACCACCCGTCCGTGGCCGTCGGTCAAGCGCCCTTCTTCCAAGATCTGCAATAGCGCGTTCCATACGTCGGGGTGTGCCTTTTCGATCTCGTCGAACAGGATCACCTGATAGGGGCGCCGACGCACGGCCTCGGTCAATTGGCCGCCCTCGTCATAGCCCACATAGCCCGGGGGCGCGCCCACCAGCCGCGACACGGTATGGCGCTCGCCGTACTCGCTCATGTCGATGGATAGCAGCGCATCCTGATCGTCGAACAGGAACTCGGCCAACGCTTTGGCCAGCTCCGTTTTGCCCACGCCGCTAGAACCCAAAAAGATAAAGCTGCCGATGGGGCGACGCGGATCTTTGAGCCCCGAGCGGGCCCGACGGATGGCATCGGCCACGGCGGAGATGGCCTCGTCTTGGCCCACGACACGCCGGCGCAGGTGTTGCTCCATCTCCAGCAAACGTCGCGTCTCGGCCTCTTGCAGCCGGCTCACGGGGATGCCTGTCCAATTGGCCACCACCTCGGCCACATCCTCTTCATCCACCACCTCATCGAGGCCGCGTTCCTTTTGCCAAGCGGCGCGCTTGGTGGCAAATTCGATCTCCTTTTGCAGGCGCTCGCTGCGCAACTGCGCGGCCCGCTCATAGTTGCGCTCTTGGCCGGCCTGCTCCTCCTCGGCGGCCAGGTTGCGCAGCTCCAGCCTCAGCGCCTTGAGCTCGGGCGGGAGGCTGTGGATGGCGATGCGCAGCTTGGAAGCCGCCTCGTCGATCAGGTCGATGGCCTTGTCGGGCAGATGGCGATCCTTGACGTAACGGTCCGACAGGCGGGCCGCCGCTACCAAAGCGCCATCGGTGATCTTGACCTTGTGATGTTGCTCATAGCGCTCGCGCAGGCCGCGGAGCATCTCGATCGTTTCCTCGACGGTCGGTTCTTCCACATAGACCGGCGCGAAACGGCGCTCGAGGGCGGCGTCGCGCTCGATGTACTGGCGATACTCGTCCAGCGTGGTGGCGCCGATGCACTGCAATTCGCCACGGGCCAACGCCGGCTTCATCATGTTAGAGGCATCGATGGCCCCTTGTGCAGCGCCGGCGCCGACGACGGTGTGCAGCTCATCGATAAAGAGGATGATGTTCCCCTCAGCCTGTTTGATCTCCTCGAGCGAGGCCTTGAGCCGCTCTTCAAATTCGCCGCGGAAGCGCGCTCCGGCCACCATGGCGCCCAGATCCAGCGAGATGACCCGTTTGTTCATCAAAGGCTCGGGCACATCCCCGGCCACGATGCTCTGCGCCAGCCCCTCGACGATGGCCGTCTTGCCGACGCCCGCATCGCCGATGAGCACCGGGTTGTTCTTGGTGCGCCGCGAGAGCACTTGCAACACGCGCATGATCTCGCGCTCGCGACCGATCACCGGATCCAGCTTGCCCTCGCGGGCCAATTCGGTCAGATCGCGGCTGTACTTTTCCAGCGTTCTGAAGCGCTGCTCGGCGTTGGCGCTGGTAACACGTCGCCCGCCGCGGAACTCTTCCAGCGCCGCGGCAAAGCGGTCGTAATCGACGCCCTCATCGTTCAAGATGCGCGAAGCCGCGCTCTCTTGATCGGCCAAGATGCCCAGAAACAGGTGCTCGGTGGAGATGAACTCGTCGTTCAGCCTGTGCGCCTCTTCGTTGGCGCGATCCATCAAGCGCTTGACTCGCGGCGTAATATAGACCTGTTGCGGCTGCAACGGCATTCCACCGCCCAAGCGGGCGCTGGCGGAGAGCACATCGTCCACCCGGCGACGAATCCTGTCCAGATCCACGTTCATCCCTTGGAGCAAGCGATAGACGATGCCATCGCTCTGCTCTAATAGGGCCAGGAGGATGTGCTCGGTATCCAACTGCGTGTGCTTGTGCCGCATCATGATCTCATAGGCGCGTGTGGCCGCCTCTTGAGCACGCTCTGTAAATCTATCGAATCCCAACATGTTTCACCTCAGGAAACCCGGGCCCATAAAGCCGAGCCCGGGCCAAACTATGATCATTTTAGCGCCTCAACTTGCCCCGGCAAGTCGGGCGTTAGAATCCTATGAAGCCGTAACTGGCTCTTGTTCCTCCACCGGGGCGCGGGTGAAGGTGAACTCTTCGCCATCCCAATCGACCACGATGGTATCGCCCTCGGAGAATTCGCCCCGCAACAGATGTATGGCCAGCGGATCCTGGATGCGCCGCTGGATCGTTCGCTTGAGCGGGCGGGCGCCGTAGACCGGGTCAAAGCCCTCCTCGGCCAACTCCTCGCGGGCCGCCTCGGTGACGCGCAGCGACAGATGGCGAGCCTCTAACAGCTCGGCCAGACGGCGAAGCTGGATGTCCACGATCTGTGCCAGATGCTCTCGCGTTAGGGCATGGAAAATAATGATCTCATCGATACGGTTCAGGAACTCGGGCCGAAAGTGTTGGCGCATGGCCTCCATTACCCGTTCGCGCATGAGTTCTGGATCGCGCCCGGCCAACTCGCCGATCCACTGGCTACCGACGTTGGAGGTCATAATGATCACCGTGTTTTTGAAATTCACCACTCGCCCGTGGCCGTCGGTGAGCCGGCCATCGTCCAGGATTTGCAACAAGACGTTAAAGACCTCCGGATGCGCCTTTTCGATCTCGTCGAACAATACCACCGAATAGGGACGTCGGCGCACGGCCTCGGTCAATTGGCCGCCCTCCTCATAGCCCACATAGCCGGGGGGCGCACCGATCATGCGTGCCACGGTGTGGCGCTCTTGGTATTCACTCATGTCCAGGCGGATCATGGCGTCTTCGCTGTCAAAGAGGAATTCGGCCAATGCCCGAGCCAGCTCCGTCTTGCCCACGCCGGTGGGCCCCAGGAAGATAAAGCTGCCGATGGGGCGATTGGGATCCTGCAGGCCGGCGCGCGAACGCCGCACTGCGTTGGCTACGGCCCGAACGGCCTCATCTTGGCCCACCACTCGCTCATGGAGGCGCTCCTCCATGTGCACCAGTTTTTCCACCTCGCTCTCCATCAGCTTCGAGACGGGGATGCCGGTCCAGCGCGAGACGATCTCGGCGATATGCTCTTCCGTCACCTCCTGTTGGAGCATGGCCTCCTCGCCCAACGCGCCCAGTTCTTTCTCCTTATCCGCGATCTGTCGCTCCAACTCGCGAATATCGCCGTAGCGCAGCCGTGCGGCCGTTTCCAAGTCGCCGCGCCGTTCGGCCTGTTCGGCCTGGGTGCGCAGGTCTTCCAGGCGGGCGCGCAGATCTTGCAACTCCTGGATGAGATCGTGCTCGCGGTTATAGCGGGCGCGCAGCGCAGCCAGCTCTTCCTGGAGATTGGCCAACTCCTCGGTAATGCGCTGCAGGCGCTCCTGAGAGGCCTTGTCGCGCTCTTTGCTCAGGGCCTGCTGCTCGATCTGCAGTTGCATGATGCGCCGCTCTCGTTCGTCGATCTCGCGCGGCGAGCTGTCGATCTCCATGCGCAGCCGGGCCGCCGCCTCGTCGATCAGGTCGATGGCCTTATCGGGCAGGAAGCGGTCGCTGATATAGCGATCGGAGAGCACCGCCGCGGCGATCAGCGCCGCGTCTTGGATGCGCACACCATGATGTACCTCATAACGTTCCTTCAAGCCACGCAGGATGCTGATCGTCTGCTCGACGGTGGGCGGCTCGACAAAGATCGGCTGGAAACGCCGCTCCAAGGCGGGATCTTTTTCAATGTATTTGCGATACTCATTGATCGTCGTGGCGCCGATGCAATGCAGCTCACCGCGAGCCAGCAGGGGCTTGAGCATGTTCGAGGCATCGAGCGAGCCCTCGGCCGCGCCGGCGCCCACCACGGTGTGCAACTCGTCGATAAAGAGGATGATGCGCCCCTCCGACTCTTGCACCTCTTTGAGAACCGCCTTGAGGCGCTCCTCAAACTCGCCGCGATACTTGGCGCCCGCCACCAACGCCCCTAGATCGAGGGCGATGATCCTCTTGTCGCGCAAGCCTTTGGGCACATCGCCGTTGACGATGCGGTTGGCCAACCCCTCGACGATGGCCGTCTTGCCCACGCCGGCCTCGCCCACCAGCACCGGGTTGTTCTTGGTGCGCCGCGAGAGCACCTGAATGACGCGGCGAATCTCTTCATCGCGACCGATAACCGGATCCAGTTTGCCCTGCGCTGCCGCCTGAGTAATGTCTCGCGCGTACTTTTCCAGGGCTTGATAACGCCCCTCCGGGTTAGGATCGGTGACGCGCTGCGTGCCACGGATGTTGGTCAAGGCCTTGTAGACTTCCTCGACCGTAAAGCCGTGCCGCCGCAGGATGCGCCCCGCACGCCCCTTGTCTTCGATAAGGATGCCGAGAAAAAGATGCTCGGTGGACACAAACTCGTCGTGCATACGCTCCGCCTCGCTCTCGGCAGCACGCAACACACTGTTAAAGCTGCTTGAAAGATAGCGTTGCACCGGACCATAAGCCTGAGGCATCCGGCTCAGCTCGGCCGTCACCTCCTGGGCCAGGGTCTCCCCCGAGACGCCCAATTTGCTCACGATCTGGGGCACGACGCCGTCCCTCTGCTGTAGCAAAGCCAACAACAGATGCTCCACCTCAATTTGGCTGTGATTATAATCCTCGGCCAAGCGTTGGGCCGAAGCCAACGCCTCTTGTGCTTTTTGTGTATATTTATCAATATTTAGTGCCATTTTATATATACCTCATCAAATTTTTAGTAACGCAGGATAGCCGCTATCCCCCCCGCTGCCCGCAGCGCTTCGTTCTCGCGCACGATGTTGACATCCGCGCCGGTCTCGATCGCCTTGTGGATGGCGAGGTTCACCACATCCGGCGTCTCTTCTATCTCGGTGGATTGACAAAAAGCGCACGCTTCCGCTGGCTGCGCCGCGACATAGCCGCAATGGGTGCAGACAAAGCCGGGGGCGTGATAGTCCTCCTCCACGAGTAACACCTGCACTCGGCCCTGGTGCAGCTCATAGAGCGTGTCGGCAAGGCCGGTGACCCCGTTCGCCCCCTTGGCCGCTGCCGTGATGGCCTCGGCGACGAGTTTATGCTCCTCTTCAGCATCGACCTGTTGGGCGACATCCAGCGAGCGAATTAACACCTCATTAGCAGAGGCCTCGATGTCCACGGCAAATTCGCCGATCACCCGCTCGCGCAAGGCATAAGGCATCAACTCCTTAACCTGTGCCAACACCTCCGGGCTGCCGCCGAGCATCAACCGTCGGCAATTCCTCTGTTCACAAAAAGCCTGAATGACCTCCACGGCATGTTTAAGGTTATGCAAGGCCAGATTATCTTCGTGGCGCTGGTAGCGCGCCGCCGCCCATCCTCCTTGCTTGTGGCGCTTAAGCTCTTCGCCGACGGCCTCGGTCTCGGCGCGAATCTTGCCCCAAGCCACGGAGAAAAGCCGCAGGCTTTCTCGGTCGATGAGGGCTACGGCATATTCGCCAAGCCGGTCGGCCACATCGGTCAGAGGGCGCACGTAGGGGCGCTCGGTGTAATACAGGCGCGAACGAACGGCGATGGGCAGCGGGAACACCTGCCACAGGTCTCCATCCGAGATAAAGAGGGCCACGCCCCTCGATTGCCAATCGTATTCAAAATTGAGCCAGTTTTGCACCGATTCGATCTCTTTGGCCAGTAGTTTGGCGTCTCCACGGCTTGCTTGCAGGTCGCGCGCCAAGTTGCGGAACGTCAACCGCACGGCCTCTTTGGATTTGTCGGAAAGGTCCGTGTCCAGATAAACGCTAAGAACGGGGCCTTTCTCATATTGGAACAGCGCTTGCAGCTCTTTTTCGTCGATCATCCCCAATCCTCCTCTTTGTTATCTAATGGAGTTGGAAGTACGTTGATGATCTGCTGGCCGGATCTCGGCATCTGCGCCCCACCTTCGAGCTCGGCGATGCGCTGCCGCAACGCGCGGATCTCGGCCTCCGCCTCCTGGCGGACCCGCTCCAACTCTTTTTGCAACTCTCGAATGCGATTGCTCATATTTAGGATAACCTCGACGCCGGCGAGGTTAACGCCCAGGTCCTCGGTGAGCCGTGCGATTTTGCGCAACTTTTGAATATCGCGCGGCGAATAGAGCCGAATGCGCCCTTCGGTACGACCAGGCCGGATCAGGCCGATCTTGTCATAGTATCGAAGGGTCTGAGGATGCAAGTTGACGAGCTTGGCCGCTACGCTAATCACGTAGCAGGGTTCGTCTTCCGGCAGTTGTCTGTCCATCATCTCGTTCTCTCCCTAGCACAAAGCCGCGATGTTCCGCCTTACTGTTGTCGCTCCTGCAGGATGGCCCGGGCCGTCATACGCCGATCTCCCCGATAAAAGGTGATCTCGACCTCTTGCCCGACCCTGGTCTTGGTCTCCAGAAACTCGTGCAAAGCCGAGTTGCTCGGGATGGGCACCCCGTCAAGAGCGACGAGAACATCGCCGCCGATCCACAAACGAATATTGCCCAAGATAACCTCTCGTTGGCCACCGCGCAGGCCGGCCCGATCCGCCGGCCCGCCCGGGAAGATGCCCGCGATGAGCACTCCCCGCTGGACGGGCAACCCCAGCCGTTCCGCCAATTCCGGTGACACGCTATACCCCGAAATGCCCAGCCAGGGATGGCGATAGCGCCCGTTGGCGATCAACTCCGGAACCACCCTTTTGACCGTCGAGAGGGGGATGGCAAAGCCGATATTCTCGGCCCCTTGGCGGATGGCGGTATTGACGCCGATAAGCTGGCCCCGCCCGTCGAGCAAAGGGCCGCCCGAATTGCCCGGGTTGATCGCCGCGTCGGTCTGGATCACCTCATAAATGACCCGGTTATCGGCCAACTGCAACGGGCGCCCCACCGAGCTGACCACCCCTGTGGTCAGCGTCCAATCGAGGCCGAAGGGGTTGCCGATGGCGATGGCCCGCTGGCCCACTTGAATCTCTTCGCGTGGGCTTATGGTCACCGGATGCAGCTTGGCCGGCTCCACATCGATACGCAATACCGCCAGATCGTTCAGCGGATCGACCCCCACCACCTCGGCCTCGACCACCGTCTCGTCTCGAAGGGTGACCTCGATGGTCTCGGCCCGCTCGATCACGTGATAATTGGTGACAATATGGCCCTGCTTGTCCCAAACAAAGCCCGAGCCGGTGCCTTCGGAGGGCCATAGGCCACCCCAGAAATCCATGGTAATGACGCGGCTGGTGATATGCACCACCGAGGGGCTGACGCGCTCATATACCCGGATGGTCAGCGCATCCATGGCATCCAACAGGGCCTCCCATTGTTCTTGGGTCAGCCCTTCCAAGAACTGCTCGTCGAACTCCGGCGTCGATGCCGGCAAAGGGGCAGTCGGCGTCATGGGGCCCTTGGTGGCCTCCTTCGCCGAGAGGGGCAAGGTGGCCGCGGTGCCGAGCAGCGCCCCGTCAAGATCTAGGGAAAACGTACACCCCACCAGCAGGGCCAGAATCAAGAAAAGCGCCAATGCGAGTTTACGATAGAGGATCACCTGAGCACCCCCTCATGCCTAGCTACGCAGTGCGGCCAACTGCCTGAACAGCTCCCGCTCGCGCTCGGATAGATTTTGCGGGATCATGGGCCGCACTTTAACGTACAGATCGCCAAATTCGGAGGGGTTGCGCAGCTTGGGCATCCCCTGTCCCCGGAGTCGAAAAACCTGATCGCCCTTGGTCTCCGGAGGGATGCGTAACTCGACGCGCCCCTTGAGGGTAGGGACGGTGATCGTCCCGCCCAAGACCAGGGTATAAAGATCGACCGGCATCTCCATGTGCAAATCGTCACCCTCGCGCTTGTAGCGCGGATGCTCGCGGACCGTGACCACCAGGAACAAATCGCCCGCTTGCCCACCGCCATAGCCGGGCTCGCCCTCACCATGTACCCGGATGCGCGACCCCGTCTGCACTCCGGGCGGGATCTTGACCTCCAGCCGGCGCCCGTCGGCCATCTGCAAGACGCGCGTCGTCCCGTGATAGGCCTCTTCCAACGTGATCTCTACGGGCTGCTCGATGTCGCGGCCATCCATGGTAAAGGTGCGCCGGCCGGTGCCGCCCATGGTCGTGCCCATGCCCGGCGCGCGCCCGCCAAAGATGCTCTGGAAAAAGTCCGAAAAGCCGCTCTGGCTAAAGAGGTCGTCCAAATCGATCTGTTCGGTGGTATAGACCCGCTGCCCCCTAGGCCCCTGCGCGTACCAGCGGCTCCAATCGAACCCACCCGGCTCGCCGCCCATCTGCTGATAACGCTGCCAATCGGCACCGAGGCGGTCGTACTTGCTGCGCTTTTCCTCGTCTCGCAAGACTTCATACGCCTCGTTGATCTCTTTGAAACGCTCTTCGGCCTCCTTGTTGTTCGGGTTCACGTCCGGGTGATACTTGCGCGCTAGGCGGCGATACGCCTTGCGTATCTCTTCCTGCGAAGCGTTCCTATCCACCCCCAAGATACGATAATAGTCTTTGTACTCCATCGAGGCCATGCTCCGTCCACGTCTTTTACAACTGCAACGCCCGAACGCCCTATGGCGACGACCGTTCAGACATTCCTTCCTTAATTATAAGATCGTCGCGCCCAGGTGTCAAGTAGATTGATAGATAATGACTCAACTTTGCATATCCAATCACGCTCATAACCTCTTGACAGCTTTTGTAAGGTGTGCTAAAATAAAGTTCGGAAGGAGAAGATAGTTGCCCCAGACCGCGTGGCTCTGGGGCAACTATCTGCAAGATT
>JACIWY010000949.1 GCA_014360745.1 Chloroflexota bacterium | reverse complement strand
TTTTAAGTTCTATTGTTTTAGCCTATTTAGTAGCTTTGGTCGGCAGCCTCGCAGGAATTTTCCCTGCTGGCCACCCTGCCCATGTCGACCTCAGTTCGGTTGCCCAGGCTCCGTGGTTTCGTTTCACCGGGCTGATGCCGTGGGGGCCACCCAAGTTCAGCTTGTTAGCCTTCGGGGCCATCATAGCCGGTTTCTTCGCCGTTACCATCGAGTCGATAGGCGATTATCATTCTTGTTCCTATGCGGCAGGCTTAGATGATCCGACGCCAGACATGATCAGCCGTGGGATCGGCGCCGAAGGGATCAATTGTGCCATCGCGGGATCTCTCGGCGCGGTCGGCACCACTTCCTACACCGAAAACATAGGTCTCATCGGCCTGACGGGCGTGGCCTCGAGGGCCGTGGTTCGAACGGGTGCGATAATCCTCATCTGCCTTTCTCTCATAGGCAAACTCGGAGCCCTCATAGCCACGATTCCCTCTCCCGTCATCGGCGGGGCCTATATCGCTCTCTTCGGCACGATAGGCGCGTTGGGCATTCAGGTCCTCATGAGGGCGGATATGGGAAGCCAGCGCAATGTGCTCATCGTCGGTTTCGCTTTCCTCATGGCCCTGGGTCTGCCGCCGTGGGTG
>JACIWY010000948.1 GCA_014360745.1 Chloroflexota bacterium | reverse complement strand
CCCCCGGTTTCAATAGGTGCTTTATTGAATAGGTATCGTAGGATTGCTCAAAAGGCCAGGAGCGAACCGGTCCCCAGCCCACGAAATGCCCATTTACATAAAGGAAATAACGGGAATCGGCAGTGATATGAAGCAAGGCTTCATCGTAAACCTGAGGAGCAATAAATTTCTTCCTGAAGGAGAGCCAGTAATTGCGAGGATGCTCTCCGCTATTATCCCAAATCCATTGGGCTTTCCAATGCATAATCATAACCTCCTTAGTTTGTTTTTAATATTTTAATGATTTTGCGAAAAGATTCTAACCATTTTTGGGCAATATAGGTTGACATATTTTTCTGCCGGGCTTCGCCTTCCTCACTTATATACATTTCTTTACCCCAATAGAAACTTAACCATCCTTCCACCCTTTCCTTGTTGTTTAAAATAAAATGCTCTAATTCAGGAATTGTGCAATAAATGGGGAAAATTTCTGCCACAACCAAAGGTTTACCTATGCAAAAACCTTTAATAATTTCGTTGTAATTTTCCGCCTTTGATGTTTCTGGGTAAATGTGAACGCTTAAAAAGTCTATATAATCAACAATATACTCAGGGACAAAACCGGAGGTTATACCGGGACGATCGAGGCTCCAA
>JACIWY010000947.1 GCA_014360745.1 Chloroflexota bacterium | reverse complement strand
GCTGAGCAAATAGTTCACAAAGGCCACGATCTTGCCGACGGTCATGTCGCCGGTGGACACCCGTATCCCCCCTACCCAAAGGATGATCACGGTGCCCAGGTTCAGGAAGAGGGACATGGTGGGAATAAAGAAGGAGAGCACCTGTATGGCTCGAATACTTTGGCGCATAAGATCCACGTTGGCGGCACCAAAACGGCGGCTTTCATGCTCGGCGCGCACAAAGGCCTTGACCACACGCACGCCGGCCAGGTTCTCTTCCATGACCTGGTTCAAACGATCGAGGCGCTGCTGAACCTGCCGAAAGAGCTGGGGGGCCTTGGAGGCGAAAAGGACGACGACGCCGATGGTGAGAGGCAGGACGAGCAGCATCCATACGGCCAGAGAGGGGCTGGTCAGCACCATAAAGACGATGGAGCCCACCGCCATCAGCGGGCCACGCACCATGAGCCGCAATGAGAGCAGCACGATCATCTGTACCATGTTCACGTCGCTGGTCAGGCGCACCAGGAGTTTGCCGGTCTCCAGGCGATCGAGATTGCCAAAGGATAGCGTCTGAATCTTGCGAAAGAGTGCATCACGCAGGTCTGCGCCGTAATATTGGGCGACGCGAACGGCCAACACCGTATTGCCCACG
>JACIWY010000946.1 GCA_014360745.1 Chloroflexota bacterium | reverse complement strand
CACGTTAAAGAGGCTGATCACGCGGCCTTCCTCGTCCCATTGGCCGGGGCTGACGTGTTCGACCTCGAACACCAGGCGGTCGTAGGTTTCATCGGAGATGAGGTAAAGGTCGTGTTGCCGACAAAAGTCGAGGCAGCGGCGCATCACCTCGCGAGGATAGACCGCGCCGGTGGGATTGGAGGGGCTATTGATCAGCATGGCCTTGGTGCGCTTGGTAACCAGCGATTCGAGCGCGTCGAAATCGGGGATAAAACCCTGGTCGATCAAGGTGGGAAAAGAGACGACCTCCGCCGTCAATAGATCGGCGCCCATGTTGAAATTGCTATAGCCTGGGTCGGGCAACAGGATCTGGTCGTCGGGGTCGAGGAGCACGGTCATGCTGGAAAAGACGGCTTGCATGGCCCCGATGGTGATCATCACATTTTCGGGGGACACATGGATGTTATTCTCGCGGGCCAGTTTGACCGTAACCGCCTTGCGCAGTTCGTACATGCCCGAATTGGGCGTGTAGCCGGTATATTCATGGCGGGCAGCTTGGACGGCGGCCTCGATGATATGGGTGGGCGTGGGAAAGTCGGGTTGGCCGATCTCGAGGTGAATAGCGTCGGCGTAGCGGGCAGCGCGATCAAGGATAAAA
>JACIWY010000945.1 GCA_014360745.1 Chloroflexota bacterium | reverse complement strand
TTGCGCACGGCAAGATAGCCTGTCGCCTTGCCCCATTGCGCCTGAACATCGGTACTGGTCATCCAGCGTGCAAAGGTCCAGGCCGCTTCCTTTTGCGCATCGGATTGCTTCTTGGCGATCATGATGGGGCCGCCGCCTTGTGCCGCGCCCCAGGTCTTGCGTTTGGGCATGAAGGCCACACCAACCCTGAAGGGCGAGGATGTGCGCAGGTTCGTCAGCGAGCCGGTGGAATGATAGAGCATGGCCGTGGTGCCCGCCATGAAGTCGTTGGCCGAGCCCTGCCAGGTAGAGGCGGGCGCCATTGCACCGGCTTCAACCATCTTTTTCCACTGCTCCAGCGCCTCGATCGCTTCGGGCCGGTCAAAAAGAACCTTGTCCTGTTCCCAGGGCACCAGGCCGTTCTGCCGACAAAACGCCTCGAACATCCAGTCGTGCCAGCCGCCCCCAATGGTCAGCCCCCAACGCTTGAGCTCGCCCCCCTCGCGGATGGTCAGCGCCTTTGCGACGTCCAGCAGCGCGTCCCAGTCCTCGGGGGCATTGGCGATGCCGACGGCCTCGAATGCGTCCTTGTTGTAATACAAAACCGGCGTCGAGGGCTGGAACGACAGCCCATAAAGACGCCCATCCGACACGGCGGTA
>JACIWY010000944.1 GCA_014360745.1 Chloroflexota bacterium | reverse complement strand
CGCGTTGCGGCTGAGGTTCTCGAGTTGCTTTTCCTTGCTCTGGGTCAGGCCCGAGCCAAGAAAGGTATTGCCCGAAAAACTCTCGACCACCGTCACAAGATGCGGCTTGTCGTTGAGTTTGCTGGCCTTCGCATCATCCCATGCCGTGACATTCAGGATCAGCGCCGATTTGGGCGAAGCTACAAGCGGCACGCCCGGAATGGCCAGCACATAGCCTTCGACACTCACCCCCAGATGATAGAGCTTGGTGCCCTCGTAGCGCCCGAAGCGATCCGTCATCGCCTCGGTCATCGCCGCAATCCACTCCTCCTTGGAGGCCTCGCGCGAGGCTGGGCCCTTGGTCAGGTTCGGTGCCACCACGACATTATGCCCGAGGTGAAAGTTGCCCAGATAGGCCGGGGCCTCGTCCAGATCGTTGGGATTGGTGCAGGCGGCCATCAGGACAAGCCCGAAGAGCGCGAGGATACGGATCATCAAGGCATTCCCCAGAGGTAAGAGTTCGGGCAGGGATAGCCCAGACGACGCGCCTGCGCAATCATTTGCCCCCGCCCCCCCAGCGCCCGATCTATGAGGCAACGCGTAGAGGTGCCCAATGCCGCCGATCCCCCAACAGACGCTCGACCCCCCGCCCGGGCAAGTGCC
>JACIWY010000943.1 GCA_014360745.1 Chloroflexota bacterium | reverse complement strand
CGGTTGGGGTTGTGATCGGGGTGCAGGCACCCCGGTTGGGGCGGCTATCGCGGTGCAGAGACCCAGGTCCGGGGGTCGATCAGGGTGCTGGGACCCCTGTTCGGGGGACGATTGGGGTGCGCGGACCCCGGTTTGGGGGGTGATCGGGGTGCGGGGCCCAGAGCAGGGCCGGTGGGAGGTTTGGTGCGGCCGGGTGCCGAAGTGATACGCAACGGGATGTCCCCCGTGGCACCCGCGGATCTCATCAGCCAGGAGCAGTTCAGGATGAGTCATCTCCGCAGGGGCTTCGCCCTGCTTCTCGTAGTCTCTCTGGTCGGAGCATGCATGGTGGCCGCCGCCGGACCCGTCCGGGCCGAGACGGCGAGCCCATCTTCCCCGGCCCCAACTGCCCCGGCCCGGCCTTCCCTGGCCCTGCCTGTCTTCGCCGACCTGGTGGGACACTGGGCGGAGCGCGACGTCACGCTGCTTTGGGCGCGGGGAGCGGTGGAGGCCGGGGTGGACGGGCTCTTCCACCCCGCGGTGCCCATCACCCGGGCCGAGTTCACGCGCCTGGTGGTGGGCGGCATGGGTGAGGCGTCTCTGACGGAACGGCTCCCGGTGCCGTTCACGGACGTCGATCGCGAGCGGCCCGAGGCCCTGTAC
>JACIWY010000942.1 GCA_014360745.1 Chloroflexota bacterium | reverse complement strand
GCACATCGGCCAGCGTATAGTGCTTCAGTTCGCCCATGTTTCACCTCCCACATGCTCTGTGGCCTCGCTTTGGCCATAATACACCTCCTGCAGGGCAAGCCCCAGCAGTGCACGGGCCGCTTCCTCTGCCCGCTCCATCCGCACGTTGGGAATGGACGTATGGTTTCCGTACGTCGCAAAGCCGCCATGACGCCACTCGTTATACATGTAGACCAGCTCCGCCACCCTGCCCATCGCCATTTCGGACAGCCTCACGCCCGTCGGCTCCATGTCCAGATGGACGGAGGCGTACGCCCGCCGTGGACGGATGTACACGAAGGGCCACTGGTGTTCCTCACACCAGCGCCACCAAGCGTTGTACAAGGGCCAGGAATGCTTTTTCCGTGCAATTATCAGATAACCCGCCTCTTTGGCCCGCTCAAGGGCGTCCAGATTACTGCCTCGCAATTGCATCGCTCACCTCCCATCGTCATAACCTTGCGCAACGCTCCAGCGGCCACAATAGGCCGTCATCCTCAAACACAGCACAAAGCTTACCATCCAGCTCGACAATATCGCTGATAGAACGGGGGCGCCTGTCCCGTAAGGTTCCGCCATCCCCCAGCAGGTACACCGCATCCCCTATGCTGGGCAAGTGTTGCAG
>JACIWY010000941.1 GCA_014360745.1 Chloroflexota bacterium | reverse complement strand
GATCAATTTTGCCTTTGGCATTCTGCCCGGCCTGACGGCACCGGCCACGACCGGGCCATTGGTGAGGGAGGCGCAACGGCACCTGGCGCAATGGGTGCTGCAACCTATCGCGGCGATGATGGCCGAGGAAGCGAGCGACAAGCTGGGCCAGCCGGTCACGCTGGACGTGATGCGGCCCCTGCAAGCCTTTGATGCTGGCGGACGGGCGCGGGCGCTTGGCGCGATCGTCCAAACCCTTGCCCTGGCCAAGGAGGCGGGTGTTGATCCGTCCGACGCTCTGCGGCTGGTCGATTGGGAGGGCACCCGATGAACATCGCAATTACCGGACTGACCCGCGTTACCGCTCCAAAACCAAACAGGGGCGGCGACATAATTGTTGCTTATTTCGACGCGCAGATTGAATGGCTTACTATCAATGGCGCGGTGCTGGTCAAGTTGGCGAGCGGTGAGTTAACCACGTGGGAACCGCTTGCTAAGGATGACAGATTGCCCCGGCGAAGTATGAAGATGGCCGGGGCGGTTCGTCGCGAGGTGGCTCAAGTCGCGTTGCCGTTGTTTGAGGCGATGGGTGGTGAGATCGCATCGGGCTGACGCAAAAGGAATAAGGTTGATGCTATGAGGCCGGGGGCTTTGCCCCCTGCCTA
>JACIWY010000940.1 GCA_014360745.1 Chloroflexota bacterium | reverse complement strand
GAACTCGGCAATATCCTAAAGCGTGTTCAAGTAAGCAGTCAAGCCCTGATGGATATGTTCGTCCAACGGTTATAATCCAAATCCCTACCATCCGCTGAAGTGCATCCTTGTGGACGCACGTTACGGCGTATTCGATCTCGATCTCAATGTGTGACTAACGCGCTCGAGGTGAAGGTCTTTTAAGTAAACATCCGCTGCCTATAACTATTCCCAGGAAAAACACAAAGCCGAAGGCCAGCGCGAACAGGACCATGTTCGCAACCATCACCAGGATAACCATACCCAGGGGCGCTGAATAGCAGATCCACTCTCCCTGCTCAAGGGACCAGGCCCCTACCGGAAATGGAAATCCTATTACGCGCAGCTTGGCGAAAGGCTGATACTCCCACTGGGTAGTAATGTATCCAACCGCGAGTCCAGTTAGCGCAATGGCGTAGTAAGATACTAACAGAATACGTAAAGAAATCTTTCTCGCCATTCGAAAAAACAGGAAACAACCAAGCAGAACAACTGATACAAGGATAACCACTCCCATTTGAACCATTCCCCATTTGTGAAATCCTGGTTTGGGGTTACGCCTCAATTTGTAGACCGCAGGCATGGACGGCATCGTAGGCCCAAGCGCAGCAATTGTAGCCTATCGAG
>JACIWY010000094.1 GCA_014360745.1 Chloroflexota bacterium | reverse complement strand
GCATAGGCATGCTCCCCTATCTGGCGGAAGCCACCGGGAACCTGGTGGGTGAGGAACAGCTCGATGGCCAACAAACCCGGCATTATCACTATGATCAAGAAGGGCTCCATTTTAGCGGATATTACACCCAGACCGCCCAAGCCTCGGCCGACGTTTGGGTCTCTACCGAGCACGAGGTGTATATAAAGGCCACCCTGCACTGGGAAGGCGAGGCCCAGGATCTCGGCAAAGGCAGCTTTGATCTGGAATCCAGGGTGACCGACATCAATCAGCCTATTACCATCACGGCGCCCGAAGGGGTGACACCGCCGGAGCTGCCCGACGATGTCGTCTTGATGGGCGACGCTCGCGAGTTGGCGTTGGTGGATAAGCTCATTTACTATCAGACCAATCGTAGCCCCTTTGAGGTGGCCGATTATTACAAGTTCAAAATGCCCGCCTATGGCTGGGCGTTAGAGTTCGACTCGCGCGAGCAAGGGGGGGCCACCGACGAATCCAAGCCGGTGACTATGCGCTTCAGCAAGACGGGCAAGATACTCAATATGTCGGCTCAGTCAGGGCCTCCTACTCTGGTGATCTTGGCCGTCGTGCCGACGGAATAGACCCCACCCAAGGGAAAGAAGGGCGGCGTGGAACGCTGGATCGACCAGAACGAATTGGGCGTACGCATCGGCATGGTGGTGCCGGCCTATTTTTCGGCCAAGCCGAGCGATGACCTGGTGCGCCATCTGCTGTATATGACCCTGGCTGATTGCCATCACTATCTGCCGTTGGAGCACATTGTGGTCGTGGTCGATGGGGATGCGCGTACGGCGAGGCTGGCCGAGGAATTGCGCCAGCACCTGGCCGGGAGGCACGGGCGTACCTTTCGGCTTATGCCGCTCGCCGAGAATCACGGCAAGCTGTGGGCTATGCAGGAGGGGATCAAGGCGCTGTTGAGCGAGAGGCCGGATATAGAGTATATCGCCATCCGCGATGGCGACGGCGACCATGTGGCCTCTGACCTCCCTCGCTTGGCGCGTGCGGCCCGGTTCCTGGCCGAAGCGTATGCCGGCACGCGCTTGATCATCATCGGCGCGCGCCGCAGTCGCCATCGGCCCATGGGTTGGTTGCGCGGCGAGCTCGAGATGCTGCTCGACCGGATCACGTTGGATGCGCTGGTCTATGCGCTGGCGCTCCAGGGGCGAGCGCTCAACTTGCGCCACTGCCTGGGCGAGGGGGTGCCCGATTTGAGCAGCGGCTATAAAATGTACGGCCGAGAGGCCGCCGAGCTCCTTTTCCGCGACGCCCAGCCGCGCTATGAGGGGCTGACGCCTTATGACTATTGGCACTATGGGCCGGAAACCATGACCATCGTCGAGGCCGTGCTGCAGGATACGGTGCTCGCCGAGTTGCCCCGCCTCACTTGGGATGGCCAACCGGCGACCTCTTTTGGCGAATTTCGCCTGGTTTCGCTCTATGGCGAGCTGTTGGCCTGGGTGTTCTGTCGTCTGGCCATCTCGCCCGTCGTGGCGGCTCAGATGTATGACAATCATGTGCCCTCGTTGGCATTGCGCACCACAGCTCAGGGGCAAGAGATGCTAACTACTCTGCGCGCCTTTGTCCTGGAAAAGCTCTGCCGACAGAGAGGAGAGGCAGCATCATCTATCCCGGAGCCCAAGCCTATGTTGCCCTTTTTATAATGGACACTCGCTTCATCGACGCCATGGTGCAGGCCACCCTATGAACCTGGAACGAGCCGTCAAGCGCGTCTGGTGGCACCCGATAGGCCAGGGCGCCGTTGTCCTCCTCATCACGGCGATGGGGGCCTGGTTGCGCTTTGCGGCTATCGACCGCTTTCCGCCCGGCCTTTATCGCGATGAGGCGTACAACGGGCTCGATGCGTTGCAGGTCTTAAAGATCGTACAACAAGGCTCCTGGCCGGCCAGCCTCTTGGAGCTCCCTGTATTCTTTGAGGCCAATCATGGTCGCGAGCCTCTTTTTATCTATTTGTTAGCCCTTTCGATAAGCATCTGGGGACGCTCGCCGGGGGCGCTGCGGGTGGTCTCGGCGTTCCTGGGGAGCCTGACCGTCCCGGCGATTTATTGGCTGGCTCGCGAGCTTTTCGACCATACCGTGGGCGTCGTCGCCGCCGTGCTGGTGGCGACGACGATCTGGACGCTGAACCTGAGCAGGGTGGCTTTTCGCGCGGTGGCCATGGTGCCGCTGTTGGCTGTGGCGCTGGCCCTGCTGTGGCGAGGGCTGTTCAACAAACGGCCGGGCTTTATGGTCGCTGCCGGGTTGGCCTATGGCCTGAGTTTTTACACCTACCTGGCGACACGCATGACCGTCGTCGCCTTGCTCCTTTTCATTGTCTATATGGTTGCCCTGCATCGGGAGAGTAGGTGGCTTGGGGGATGGGCGCTTCTGGTCTTGGCGGCCGCGGTCATCGCCGCGCCTTTGGTCGGCTATTTTATCGGTCATAGGGAGGTGCTTTTAGAACGCGTAGCTCAAGTGTCGCTGTTTCATCCCGACATTCACGGCGGGAACCTGGGGCTGGCCCTGGTTCGCCATGCCGGGCGCACGTTGGCAGCCTTTTTCTGGCGTGGAGATTCGATCCCGCGCCACAATGTGCCCTTGCGCCCTGTGTTCACCCCGCCCATCGCCGTCGCGTTCGTGGGCGGGATCTTGCTGAGCCTGCGGCGCATCCTCCGCCCTGCCCACGCCTTGCTCCTGATTTGGCTGGCCGTATTATCGCTGCCTACCTTGCTGGCCGAGGATGCGCCCCATTTCTTGCGCGGATCCGGCGTGCTCCCGCTCTTGTTTTGCGCGCCGGCCCTCGGCTTGGTGACCTGGGCGCGTCGGCCTATACTGGGGCGGTGGTGGCTGGGGCCGATTACCGCCCTAGTAGCTTTGGGGGTTGGCGCCGCGCTGGATTTGGCCGCCTATGCCCGACATATGCGGAGCGAAGCGGCTTATTATCAGTTCGAGAGTGGCGCTGTAGAATTAGCTGCCGAAATAAACTCCTTCCGCCGTGTGGGTTGGCGTGGCGAGGGGCTAAGCGTGCCCGCAGCCGTGCCGCACGCGGATAGGCGGGTCTATATCGCCGCTCGTCTATGGCGCGATTGGCCCTCGCTGCGTTACCTGAGCCCCAAGGGGGAGGATCTCGTCCCGCTGGAGGGAGGCGCGTCGACAGCGCAACCGCCGGCCGTGCGGGTATTCTTGGCCCTGTGGCCTTTTGAGCAGGACCTCCGTGCCTTGGCCTTGCTTCCGCCCGAGAGCATGATCCGCGTCCGAGAGGGCGCCCGCGAGCGGGGAGATCTGGAGGCCGAGAGCAGGCTGCTCTATGTGATCTATCAGGCGGAGCCGGCAGGGGAATGGAGCCAACGGCAACCGCTGGGCGAATGGGCCGCGGGCATTCGTCTGTTGGGCTATCGCCTGCGGCCTTTGCCCGACGGTCGCCTGGCCATTGTCTTGTATTGGCAGGCCACCCGAGCCGTGGAGATCGACTATAACGTGTTCTGTCATGTATTATTGGATGGGACGTGGGCCGGCCAGAGCGATGGCCCCGCCGCCGGAGGCTATTATCCAACAAGTCGCTGGCGGGCGGGCGATGTGGTAGAAGACGTGCACATTGCCCCCGTAAAGATAGACGTCGGCCAAAAGCTTGGGGTCCGCGTCGGCCTATATCGTTGGGAGACGATGGAGCGCCTGCCGTTTGTGGAGGGCGCCGGCTCTGTTGAGGGCGCTTATGTGGAGCTTGAATAGGGTGGGTTTATTTCTGCCGGGGGTAGGGCACATGCATGGTCATCGAGTTTGTAGATACGCGGTCGTAGCCTTGTTGGCCTGCGTCTTGTGGCTACAAGGGGCGATATCGGCCCTGGCGGATTGCCCGGGAAACGTGGCGATCAACGCCGGTTTTGAAGAGGGCTTTTCCGAGCGCGGAGCCGGCGAGGTCACCGTGGCCAACGGTTGGCAACCTTTCTGGCAAGACGGGCCGAATCAGAAAGAGGGTTATAACCGCAGGCCTGAGTACAAGGGTGAGGATGCCTCCCGCTTTGGGCGCCGGCGGGTGCGCAGCGGCAACTGGTCTCAAAAGATGTTCAATACCTATGCCACGCATCACGCTGGCCTCTGGCAGCAGATCAGCGTCCCGGCGGGCAGCGTGGTGACCTTGAGCGCCTGGGGCCAGGCCTGGAGCTCCGAGGCGGACGATCCCGCCATCTCCAAGAAGGGCCAATATCAGATGTCGGTGGGCATCGATCCCACGGGGGGCACCGACTTTAATTCGCCCAATGTCGTCTGGTCGCCGCGCAGCTCGGCCTTGGATCAATGGGTCGAGCTCAAGGTACAGGCGCGGGCCCAGGCCGGCACGGTGACCCTTTACCTGCGCGGCGACGCCGAGTGGCGAATGAAGCATAACGACGTCTACTTTGACGATGTATGCGTAAATGTGATCCGCCCGACGGCCCCCCCGCCTCCGCCGACCAAACCGCCCAAGCCGACGGATACCCCGCTCCCAACGGCGACGACCACCGAGACCCCGGAGCCGACGGCTACGCCGAGCCTGACTCCGTCGCCCACCGAGCCGGCGACCCTCACCCCGCAGCCCGGCGCCATTCGCGTCATCGTCTTTGAAGATAAGGACGGCGATGGCTTGCGCGATACAGGGGAGAGCCCCCTCGCCAGGGCCAAGATCGAATTGTTAAATGCCGAGCGCACCCGGATAGCCAGCCGGACGACCGATGGCAGCGATGGCCAAGTGTTCGCCGACTTGAACCCCGGCACGTATTACGTTTTGGAAAGCGATCCGCCGGGCTATGCCTCGACCAATGCCAACGAATGGGCCGTGGTTCTGGCCGCGGGGGCTCAAGTCGATGTGCTTTTTGCCGATCGTCTCATGCCTTCGGCAACGGCGACGCCCAAGCCGACTACGGCCCCCGTCTCGGCCACCGAGACGCCGACGGTGGTTCCCCAGGTGGAGGTCGATCGCTCCCTAGGCCAACGCCCCGGCGGCTTGGCTGGCATCAGCGGCATTCTGGTTGCGCTGGTGGCCTTGGCCCTGCCCATCACCCTGCGCCTGTTCAAAACGCGCCTTTAGGTATTGCATCGGACGATGATCAAGTTGCGGGCTCGAAGCGGTAAATTCTATGCGCTTTCGGCCTGCAACTTGGTCCTGGCTGTGTTGCTGGCCATCGCGGCGGCGTTGCCCTTGCTCATCGGCCCGGGCATCCTCAACACCCGGGCGGGGGGCGATTCGCCCTTTTTATTGCAGCGCGTCCATCAAATCGGCCGCAATATCGAAGCCGGCATCTGGCCCGCGCGTTGGATGCCCGATGCGGCTTATGGTCTGGGGTATCCCGCCTTTAACTTTTACGCCGCCCTGCCCTATTACGTGGCTGCCTTGCTGGCTCGGGCCGGCCTGGGCATTCTATGGGGCATCAAACTGACCCAAGTGGCGGGCTTTGCGTTGGCCGGGCTGGCTTTCTACGGGCTTGTCCGCGAAATAAAGCTGCCCCCGACATCGGCTTTGGTCGCGGCGGCCGTGTACACCTTCGCCCCCTTTCATTTGGCCAACGTCTATGTGCGCGGCGATTCGCTCTCCGAGTTCTGGGCCATGGGGCTTTATCCCCTGCTCCTTTGGTTGGGCGCCCGGCTGCGGCGCGACCCTTCACCGACGCGCGTCGGTGCCTTGGCCTTGGCCTACGCGGCGCTTCTGCTCAGCCACAATATCTCGGCGTTGCTTTTCAGCCCCGTATTGCTGTCGTGGTTCATCATCGAGGCGCTGCACAGCCCCCCGGCTTCGCCTCGCCGTTTCCTGCTCGCCGCGGGCGTGGCTTTGACGTTGGGCTTGTTGAGCAGCGCCTGGTTCTGGGCGCCGGCGCTGCACGAGGCGCCTCTGGTACAGCTCGACGAGCAGACCACGGGCTACTTGCATTTTGCCGGGCACTTTCGAGATGGCGCCCTGGTGCAACTGCGTTGGATCCATGATTACACCATCGGCCACGGCGCCGACCCCTTTCGCACGGGCGCGGTGCAGGCCGCCCTGGCCTTGGCCGGCTTGGGGGCCGCCGTCGTCTTGGAAATCAGGTGGCGGGCACCGGCGCGGCAGGCAGCGCTCCAAATGCCCGCCACCTGGGGCCCTATTGGGTATACGCTTGTGGGCGCCTTTTGGGTATTGGCCAGCACTTGGCTCATGACCTCTGCGTCGCGTTGGGCCTGGGAGCATGTGCCGTTGCTGGCCTTTGCCCAATTCCCCTGGCGCCTGTTGGCGATCCAGGCCGTGGGCATCGCCCTATTGGCGGCGAACCTGCCGCGCCTCGGACATGGCCTCTTGGCCCAATTGTTGGCCCTGGGCATTTGCGGGCTGGCCGCTGTCGCCGGCCTGGTCGGCCTGCCGATAGATCGCTTGCCCTTGCGCGAGGGAGAGGTGAATATCGAGCGCCTGGCCTTCTACGAGACCTATTCGGGCAATATCGGCACCACAATTCGCCACGAATATCTGCCCCGCGAGATGATCCCCCGCCCCTATACCTCGGCCGTGCAATGGAACGGTGGGCAAAAGCCGGCCCCTTTGGCTTTGTCGGGTGAGATGAGAGGCGCCGTCCTGCTGAAAAGGACGCCGGAGAAGGAAGTTTGGGAGATCGAGGTGCGGGAAAAGTCGCTGTTAGCCTTTCACAGCGCCTTTTTCCCGGGTTGGGAGGCCGAGGTTGACGGGCGACGCCAGGGCGTCGAGCCCCTTCCTGGCCTGGGGTTGATAGGGCTTCGGCTGGAGCCGGGGCGCCATCGCGTGCGCCTCTTTTTCGAGGATACCGCTACCCGACGGGCGGCGAGTTGGCTCTCACTGCTCGGCCTGGCGATAGCTTGTACGCTGTTGCTGCTACCCGCCCTCCGCGACGCTCGGCGGCGCCGCCGATGGGTCTTAGGCGGGGGCGCCCTGGCGCTGGTTGGAGCCTGGATCTGGCTGGCGCCTATCCCTGCGAGCGAGACACAAAGCAGCGGGCCGCTCGTGGCCGATATGGACCGCGCCCCTTACCTCCATGTCGAGCCAAGCGGTGTCTTTTGGGGGGCGGCTCGTCTGTTGGATTATACACTGACGCCCCTTGAGCTTGTGCCGGGGGATGTCCTCGATGTCACCCTGTGCTGGGATACCCCACGGCCGGAGCTGCGTTTGGAGATAGAGCTCGTCGGCGCCACGGCGCATCTCTTTCGCCCGGAGCCGGTCTGGGCGCGGGCGGGGCAAAACCTGGACGCCCGCCAAATGACCGTGTCGCTCCGTTTGCCGCCCTATCTGGCACCCGGCTTGTATGTGCTGCGCCCACGGCTTTATCTAGGCAATCAGGAATTGGTGCCGCGCACGGCGCGGGGGCAAGCGATGGGGCGCTTGGTCTTGCGGCCGATCCAGGTGCGCGAAGCGATTCGTGCCTCAGGCGAGGAGCAGGTGATAGCCTGGTTCGGCCCCCCTTATAGCCCTCCCGAGATCGCCTTGTTGAGGGCAGACACGTCTTGGCAGGGGCGTGAAGTGACCGTGGAGCTGCTCTGGCGTTCCGAGCGGCAGGCCTCGCTCAACTACTGGCTATCCTTGCGCATTGTGCGGCCCGATGGCAGCCATCTGGTCAGCCGCGACTTGCCGCCCCTTCTCGGCGGCTGCCCTACGAGCCTTTGGCGGCCCGGCACCCTCTTACAAGACCGCGTGATCCTCAAGGTGCCCAGGGAGGAAAGGCTCGGGCCGGGCTACGCGTTGGAAGTCGTCTTGTACGACCGGCGCACCCTCCAGGCGGTGGGCACGGCGACCCTGGACAATTTGTTCTGATCCGGCCTCGGCCTGTATAATGAATGTGTTGTAATCCAAGAGATATCGGAGGCTCTATGATCCCTGTTAGCCAACTTCGCAAGGGCGTCACGTTTGAACGGGATGGGCAGCTTTATCGCGTCCTCGAGTATCAGCATCACAAACCCGGGCGAGGCAATGCCATCATTCGCACCAAATTGCGCAACCTGCGGACCGGCGCCATCACGCAAGAAACATTTCTCTCCGGCGATCGGGTGCAGGACGTGCGCCTGGATCATCGCACGGTGCAATATCTCTACAACGACGGCGAGCTCTACTACTTTATGGATACTGAAACCTATGAGCAGCCGGCGCTGCATCGAGAGGTGGTAGAGGATATTATCCCCTATCTCAAAGAGGGCATCATCGTCGAGATGGAGTCCTACGAAGGGGAACCCATTGGCCTTCAATTGCCCACCACGGTGGACCTAAAAGTGGTAGAGGCTCCCCCTGGGTATGCGGGCGACACCGCCACCAGCGCGACCAAAGAGGTCGTGCTGGAGACGGGCATGCGCCTCCAAGTGCCCCTGTTCGTCAATGCCGGCGATGTCGTGCGTGTAGACACCCGAACCGGTGAATACCAGACCCGCGTCTGACGTTGGCGCCTTGGCAACACACAAAACCACTCGGGCGATTGAAATCGTGTAACCAGTGTCAGGCTTGCTTGTGCAGGCTGAACCGGTCACCGGAGGGGCGACCTGGCAGGGAGTGGTGCAGTTTGAACCGCCGCCGGCCGGTAGCCCTTTTTTACCGTGATTCCAGGCGCGTCGTTTGGATCACATCCAGCACGGCCGTCACGGGCCGTCCCAACCGTTCGGCGATGTGCCTTCGGAGTGTCTCCAGCTCTTCGTAACGGATGGGCCTCGGCGACTCGACTCTGACCTCGATCTCGATCCCGCCGTTGTTTGCCGGGCGGATCTCCCACGAAGTCAAGGTCACATCGCGCATTCCGGCGACTTGGGCTTCTAAAGCGCGCTCGACCCTGTCTTGGACGGTGGCTTCGTGGATCGAGTTGATCGTCAACACCGCCAAGACGGCGGTGAGCATGAAAAGCAGCCCCGCCGTTCCCAACAGCCCTCCTTTGAAAGTGCGCTGTCGGAGCTCCTCTTGCCTGGCCGTCGGGCGAAAGCCCATCCACATAAAGGTGAGCGCCGCGGCGGCGATAATGGCCACCAGGTTGGTGAAAAAGAGCAGGCTGGCCCCAAAAGATACCTGGGGGTTGCCCGAGACGGCGGCCAGGGCCGCTGTGGCCAACGGAGGCACCAAGGCCACGGCAATGGCCACGCCGGGCAAGGCGCTGGCCACGTTTTTGCGCGCCGTGGCATACGCCGCCGCGCCCCCCGCGCCGAGCGCCACCGCCAGGTCCATCAAGGTGGGGCTGCCGCGCGCCAGCATCTCGGGCGTGATTCGATTGCCGGGCACGGCCAGGCCCATCAACGCGCCTACCAGCAGGCCGGCCAGGGTGCCCAAGGCCGTGGTGCGCAGGGAGGCGCGTACCAGCCAAAAGTCGCCCTGGACGATCCCGAGGCTGGTTCCGATCAGAGTAGACATGAGCGGGGCAATGAGCATGGCGCCGATGATCACCGCCGGGCTGTTGAGCAATAAGCCCAAGGAGGCGATCGCTGCCGAGAGGGTGATCATGACATAGAAGTCGACCCCCCCGCGAGCCGAGCGCTGCACTTGGCGGTAGATGCCGACCCGTTCATCCAGCGTGAGCTGAGGCAGCACGGTCAACAAGCGCCAGCGAAGGCGGCGGATCGTCGCCGCGGCGCCGGGCTCATGCTGCCGCACGATGATCGTCGGGCAACGCAAACGGATCGCTACTTCTTGTGGTAGGTTGCCGAATAATAGGCGATCGACTACGCTTTCCCGCGTAGCCCCCAACAATACCAGGTCATACCCCCCTGCGGTAGCCTCGCGCACGATCCCCTCGACCACCCCCGGGGCCTGTACCACCCGCGCGCGCAGGCGTTTTTCCCCTGCCCAAGGTTCGATGGCCTGTTGTAACGCCTCCCACTGCGAGGAGATGGCCGTGACACCCAGGTTCTGCTGAGCCACTCTCAGCGCCGTGACTCCCTGCTCTGGCTGCATATCCACGGCCATTCCCATGGCCAATACCGCGTTGGGGCCGCCGCCCACCGGCACCAAGATATGTTGCAGGTGAGCCATGCGCTCTACAAAAGCGGAAGGGCTCTCATCTACTTTGACCACGGCCACATCGCAAGGCGCGTTCTGGATGACCGGATCGAGAGTGCGCCCCAACAGATAGCGGCCGCGAGAGGGCTCTCCTTCCCAATGGAGAAACAGCATATCCGGCCGCAGGCGGCGGGCAAAGGTCAAAATGGCGCCGGCGATATTCTCGTCATGCACCACCACTGGCTCATCGACCACATCTTGTATCTCTTTGTCGATCTTGAGCCAATTGGGCACCTCGGGGCCCCGGCTCACATAGAGCGCCGTCACCCAGCCCTTTCTGGCGCGCGCCAGCGGCACCGCCACGGCCAACAAGAGAGCCAAATCCTTTGGCTCGCCGATGGCCACCAGGATGCGAAAGGGTTGCCGTTCCTCTTCCGAATGTAGAGTCGTCATATGGTTTCCGATTATATCCGGCGGTGGCGCGCGTTCCAAGCGCCTTCTCACCTCGCCGGCCTGCAATTCGGCCCTTGCGCTTTCGTCTTATAAGCAAGGAAGCCGATGTTCAAAAAG
>JACIWY010000939.1 GCA_014360745.1 Chloroflexota bacterium | reverse complement strand
CTTTAGCACCGCCGCGAGATCCATCCTTTGAACGCTGTGGACAGGAGACGCAACCCATGAGCTACCAATATATCCTGTACGAAAAAAGGGATCGCATCGCCTATGTGACGATCAATCGCCCCGAGGTACTGAACGCCATCAATCCCCCCACATCGGGGGAACTGAACCATGTTTGGGAGGATTATATGGCCGATACAGGGCTCTGGGTAGCCATCCTCACCGGCGCTGGCGATCGTTCCTTCTCGGTAGGAGCCGATCTCAAATGGCGCGCTTCCCAAGGAGAGCGTGTTAGAGATCCCTCATACCACGACGCAGCATGGGGCGTCGCGGCTCAATGTTTGAAACCCATTATCGCAGCAGTGAACGGCTACGCTTTAGGAGGAGGTATGGCGCTGGCGATGGACTGCGATATCATCATCGCCGCCGATCACGCCCAATTTGGCATGCCCGAACCACGCATCGGTTACTGGGTAGACGACCGCGTGCTCAAGCGCATCCCCTATCATCTGGCTATGGGGATTGCTCTCACCGGCAAACGCTTCAGCGCCCAGGAAGCTTACCGCATGGGATTGGTAAACGAGGTGGTGCCGCTCGATAAGCTAATGCCTACAGCGCAGCAGTGGGCCCAGGAGATTTTGGAGTGCTC
>JACIWY010000938.1 GCA_014360745.1 Chloroflexota bacterium | reverse complement strand
ACCAGAAGGCAGAGAGGCTGAAAAGATAGGTAAATTGAAGGGCTAAAAGCATAGCTAATAGGAGAGAGATGAGGAAAAGGGGGATAGTTAGGGGATTTGAGGGAATATAGAAATCGGGAGCCAAGAAGATGATGAAGATAATGGTTATCCCTGCCCCGATGAGGGAATAGGGGATATTCGCCCCCAACCTGGTGGAGAAGAAGTAGAGCTGATAGCTAAGGGGGCGGAGGAGATAATTGGAGAGGTTGCCATCCCTAATATCGGAGGTTATCTCCCACCAAAGGACTACTCCTGTGAGGTCGCCAAGCCAAGTTGAGAGGATATAGTAGGTAATCATCATAGCCTCGTTATAGCCCTTTATTGAGGGAATTGACTGATAGACGGTGCGCCAGAGGAATATTATAGCAAGGAGGGGGATTGCCACGCAGAGGAAGCTGATGAGGTGGTTCAGGCGATAGGCGGATGTTTCCTGTATAACATTGTAGATTATCTTCCTATATTTCCCCATCTTCTTCCCTTCCAAGGGAGAGGAAAATTTCCCTTATCACATCCTCAATTGGTATTTCCTCCACCACTATATCCTTCACGCTATAACTTTCAAGCAGAGCTCTCGCTACATCCGCTACCTTATCCCTTCCAACCCTCA
>JACIWY010000937.1 GCA_014360745.1 Chloroflexota bacterium | reverse complement strand
AGCGCACTTCGAGGCCGTCGATCACCACATCGTCGGCATCGACGAGAATGATGTTATACAGATTGTAAGGGGCTCCATCGATGATCGCCTCGCCGGATGCATCTCCAGGAGTGCGCGTTGAGCCAAAGCTCGGCCGCGGATCGACACCGGCGCGAGGCCCTTGAAGCGTCAACGGCTTGTTGATCACGATCGTAGCGGATGGGGTGTAAAGGCCGGGGTTCAAGCAAATGACATCACCAGGGTTTGCAGCGTTGATGGCCGCCTGGATGTCGTCGCCGGGGTCAAGCGTCACCGTGCACGGCGATGCGGCAAAACCGCCCTGCCCTCCCATCAAAACCAGAACCCACACGAGCACGAGCAACAAACTCGCCAAAAGTTTCCCTTTCATTTCTTTTACCTCCTCCCAAACAAAACGCCCGCCGCTGGCCGCTGCGCTCCCCAGGGCGGGCATCCTAAACCTCTATGACCCTGCACCGGAACAAGCGCATACCCCAGCGTATGCATCTGGCCTGTCCCCCCATGCAGATCCACATGCCACAAAGCATCAAGACGCTACGGCGCCGTTCTCTCACCTCCTTTTCGGCTACAGGGGCCAGCACCCAACCCCTACCCAGAACAAGGGCCATTTCCACGATTTCTAGTATAGC
>JACIWY010000936.1 GCA_014360745.1 Chloroflexota bacterium | reverse complement strand
AGGGACAAACGCTCGGTGCAATACTCGGCATATCCTCAGCTTCCTCAAACATTGTCGCCAGAACAGCGCGAGGTCATCGCCTATCCAAGGGAAGGCGAAGCACCGCTGTTCGTTCAGGGGGCATTCGGTACGGGCAAGACGACGGCCTTGCTGGCCCGGCTCTGCGCGCTGGTCAGAGAGGGGCGCCGCCCTTATGAGATCCTGGTGCTCGTGCCTCAACGGGCCCAAGCGGAGCGTTTCGAGCAAGCGCTGGCCAGCCTGAGTGGCCCTTCGCGCGGCAAGGTGGATACGGTCACTTTTTACGGGTTCGCGCGGCGGGCCGTGGCGCTCTTTTGGCCATTAGTGGCCAAGGCGGCCGGTTTTTGCCGTCCTCAGCAAGAACCGACTTTTCTAACCATCGAGACGACTCAATATTTTATGTGGCGCATCGTCGAGCCCCTGATCCAGCGCGAGGGGTATTTCTCCGCTCTGGCCATCCGGCGCGGGCGCTTGCTCAGCCAGCTCATTGACAATCTGAACAAAGCGGCGTTGGTGGGCTTTCCCTACACCGAGATCCTTCCCCGTCTGCGCAGCGCCTGGACGGGTTCGGAGGATCATGTGAACGCCTATTGGCAAGCGCAAGATTGCGCTATTCGCTTTCGTGCGTAT
>JACIWY010000935.1 GCA_014360745.1 Chloroflexota bacterium | reverse complement strand
AGTGGGCGGTAAGAAGCTGGAGAGCACATTGAGCAATGTCGTTTTGCCGGTTGACGTGCCGCCCGACACCACGATATTGAGCCGCGAGAGGACACAGGCGCGCATAAAATCCGCCATATCGCGGCTTATGGTGCCCAGCCGAATCAAATCCTCGGCGCCAAGGATCGCCTTGGCGAACTTGCGAATGCTCAGGCAAGGGCCGTTCAAGGCCAACGGGGGAATGGTGATATTGACCCGCGAGCCATCCGGGAGCCGGGCGTCGACCATCGGGCTGCTTTCGTCCACCCGTCGCCCCAATGGGGCCACGATGCGTTCGATAATGCGCATCAACTCGGCATTGTCCGCCAGGCGCACGTTTGTCTCCTGGAGAATGCCCTTCCGCTCTACATAAATTTGATAGGGCCCATTTACTAAAATTTCAGTGATGCTATCATCCTTTAATAAAGGCTCTAGCGGGCCTAGGCCGAGCAGATCGGCCGTGATCTCTTCCAGCAACTCGCTCCGTTCCAGACGGGTGAGGGGCATCTGCTCCTCGGCGATGGCTTCGTTAAAAATCTGCTCCAGCGTGGGGCGAAGCTTCTCTACATCGGAAGTGTCGATCCAAGGACTTAGCTCGCTGAGCAAACGGCGTTGCACCCGATCGCGAAGA
>JACIWY010000934.1 GCA_014360745.1 Chloroflexota bacterium | reverse complement strand
GGATCAGAGTGATGAGGAAGTAACGATCCAGCGCGGTGAACTCTTCGGAGATATTTGGCAAGGCCGCCGAAAGCGCTGCCCATAGGGGCACGGTGGGGAAGGATTGGATGAGTTCCACCAGGCGTTGCATCATATCGTCAATGAACCCGCCATAGTACCCGGAGGCCGTGCCAAAGATCGTGCCAAAGACGATGGTGAGCGCCACGCCCAAGAGGCCGACCGTCATCGAGATGCGCCCGCCCATCAACACGCGGGCCAGCATATCGCGCCCCAGGGAATCTGCCCCCAGGAGGTAGATGCGCACGCCACTGCGCGTCCCAAAGAGGTGAACATTGCTTTTGATAATGCCAAATAGCGTGTACGGGTCCCCTTTGGCAAAGAGCACCACCGGCTCAAACCTGGTCGTATCGGGCACGAAATCCCAACGGAACGTCTCTTTATTCAGAACCGTCGTGACCGGGTGTACATAGAGCCGCAAGCCCAATTTACCATCCGGCCCACGGAAGGTCATCTTGCTGGGCGGGCCGTACACATAGTCTTGATTCTGGCGCATATAATCCGTCGGCGCCAGGAAAGGAGCCAAGGCAACAATGACGTAAAGCACCAACAACCCGATAAAGCCGATCATCGCCAATTTGTTGCGGGCAAA
>JACIWY010000933.1 GCA_014360745.1 Chloroflexota bacterium | reverse complement strand
AGCCGCCCGTCTTGCGGGTAGAGCAGCAAAAGGACCGCCGCGGCCTTGGGCGGTCCGTCGTGGCCGAGCTCCGGCGACGAACGCGGGCGCGTGGCCATGCGCGATTGCGCTTCAAGCCCTGGCAGGGGCCGAGCCAACGCGCGACGCACTTGGTCGAGGGTCAACGGTCGAATCATTCGTATCCCATTCTGAAGGGTAATGCTCATTCTAACGACGGGCGCGAGCGGGTCAAAACAAGGGGTTCAAGCCGTCTTGACGTCGAGAGCGCGGTTCGTTACTCTGCACGCAAACCTATTGACCGAAGGAGCCTGTCATGCCCATTTATGACAAACCGCTGGAAGAACTCGTCGTCTATGACCCGCCCCTCACCAAAGAGCCCGATTTTGAGGAGTATTGGACACGGACCCTGGCCGAAAGCGCCGCATCTCCCCTCAACGCCACTTTGAGGCCGATAGATTATCCGGCCATCGGCTGTCGCGTCTATGAGCTGCTCTACGATGGCTGGCGCGGAGCGCGCATCAGCGCCTGGTATCTGCTGCCCGAGGGCCAAGGCCCTTTTCCGGCCTTGATCCAGTATCATGGTTATAGCGGCTGCAAGATGGACCCCCATCGCTACTTGATGTGGGCGCTGCAGGGCTATGCGGTGGTG
>JACIWY010000932.1 GCA_014360745.1 Chloroflexota bacterium | reverse complement strand
GGAAAAATAACGGTGATGTAGTAGCCGTTGATACGATGATTTACTCAGAAAGCGAGATAAAACGCATAGCCAATGTGGCTTTCCAGATAGCGAGAAACAGAAGAAAATTGCTTCATTCAGTTGACAAAGCCAACATATTAGAGACTTCTCGCTTGTGGAGAGAAGTCGTTAACGATGTAGCCCAAGATTATCCAGATGTTGAGTTACACCACCTTTATGTTGATAATGCAGCCATGCAATTGCTCCGCAATCCTCGCCAATTTGATGTTATCCTAACAGAGAATACTTTCGGCGATATTCTTTCCGACGAAGCAGCTATGCTCACTGGCTCCATTGGTATGCTTCCCTCGGCAAGTATAAGGGGAGACGGCTTCGGGATGTATGAACCTGTCCATGGCTCGGCACCTGATATCGCGGGAAAGGGAATAGCCAATCCCATCGCGACGATACTCTCCTCCGCTATGATGCTTCGTTTTTCTTTCCAGCTTGAAGAAGAAGCAAGAGCAATTGAGAAAGCCGTTCTGGAGGTTCTCGAACTTGGCTACCGCACCCCAGATATTATGAGCGATGGCAAGAAGCAGGTCTCAACAACAGAAATGGGTTCATTGATAGAAGAAGCCTTGTATAAAAGCATCTCTTAAACCCCTCTGCT
>JACIWY010000931.1 GCA_014360745.1 Chloroflexota bacterium | reverse complement strand
CGAGGTCGAGTACTCCTTCACGACCTCCTCGAGATCGTTGACATACTCCTCGTCGGTCACCGTGGACCCGTCGTTGATTATCAGCGGCGCCTCCCTGGCGTACGTGGGGTAGGCGTCCGCCTTGAGCGAGATCATCGTCCTGAACCTCTCGAGCTCGGGGAGCTCCATCTCAAGCACGTGCTCCACGAACTTCCTGGCGTCCCCCCTCAACGACTCGAGCCTCGAGATCGACTCCATCAGCTCCCTCCCCCTGATGAGCGCGCCGAATCCGCCGACAACCACGTTCGGGACGTGGACCGACCTCCCGCCCCAGTGCTCGATCAGCTGGGTCGAGGTGGACAGGAGGCGGGTCCCCGCGGCGACCAGGTCCTTCTCCCTCAGGCGGAATACGCTGATGAGGCCCTTGATCGGCGGCACGGAAAGAAAGAGGAGGTGCATCATGTGGCTCCTCAGGTTGTTCGCGAGGTAGAGCAGCCTCCTCAGCTCGACGACATCCCCGTCAGGCGTGACCCCGAGCGCCTCCTCGACCGCCTCCGCAGCGTTTATCGAGTGGGCGGTGTAGCACAGCCCGCATATCCTCGAAGCCACGAGGGGCGCCATCTCCGCGGGCTTCCCCCTGAGGTACGACGTCAGGAACCTTGGTCCCTCGAGGT
>JACIWY010000930.1 GCA_014360745.1 Chloroflexota bacterium | reverse complement strand
TTGCATAAAGCTCGGCAAGCGATTCTACCATCCCACCGTGCTCGTTTGAGAGCATCGTTTGTATCTGCTCATCGTTCAAATCCTTCAAAATTCCTTCAATCCAATCAGCTAATTTGCAGGCAATATCAAGGGATTTCTTATTCCCTAAATAGCGATGAGCATCCAAAAGTCCTGCCAAGAGTTTGTGGATGACATACCAAGGAGCCCAAAAATGAAGATAAGGTTCAAGGTTGCCTTTTGACAATTCCTGAAACATCTGCTTCCCGCCTGGTATCGCACCCACATAGCCATCCCCCTGCGCCTTCTGACATTCCTCCAGTTCGTCAACGATATAGTTGACCCTCTTGCGGAAGCGTTCATCCTGTGTGTTGACGAACATCATTGAGCAAGCGGTGAGATAGTGTCCGAGGGTATGACCCGCTACCTGTGTTGATTCCCAGCCTCCATATTTTGGTGCCTTTGGCTGAAGCCCAGCTTCCTCCCTGAAGCCTGCAAGGAGACGGTCGGGCTCAAGGGATAGAAGATATTGAGCATCAAGCTCCATAGCATGTTTGAAGGGGCTTTCAAGCAGTTTGACTTCCTCAAGGGGGAAAGGCTTGGCATAGATAGGCGATTCTTGGGAAAAGGAAAAACCAGCTGAAAGCATCAGTATC
>JACIWY010000093.1 GCA_014360745.1 Chloroflexota bacterium | reverse complement strand
ACAATTCGACCATCTCTTTGCGATAAATGTGCTGCTCGAGAACCTTGGGATCGCGGGCGGTCTCCTTACGCCCGGAGATGTCTGCTGTACGTGCCTGAACAAGCGCTGCACCCTCGGGCCCACCTAGGTACTTGAGCCATTCCCAGGCCAACTCCCAATGTTTGGCGCCAGAGGGAATAGCAACCATAGTACCACCCCCAAAAACAAATCGCTCCTTAGCGTTACTGTAGCCGCCAGGGATGGTACTCAGACCTATTTTCATCTCCGGGTTGATAACGCTTACCGGGAAGAGGAGCCAGTTACCATAATGTACCATACCCATACGATGATAGGGAAACATACGATAAGGCCCCTTGCCTTCAGGCGTGGCGTTGACTTCAACAAACTCCTCGACATTGTCGCGCCCACCGCAGATATCGTCCACACACTTGACCACAAAGCTCATCGCCTCCTCTGCTAGTTCGTTGGCAAAGATTGCTTTGCGGCCATCGTCGGACAGAAGCCGGACACCGTTGGCTTGCATGTATTGATCGCTCCAGTTATTGGAGGTCCAGCTTGCGACAAAACCGAAACGGACGTAGCGGCCGTCCTCTTGTTTAGTCATCCGTTTGCCCCACTCATAGACCTCGTTCCAGTCAGCAGGAGCCTTGTCCAGCGGCAAGCCGACCTCCTGAAAAACGTCAAGATCCCGATAAAAGACGCGCACATCGGGGTGATGAGTCATGGCGTAGAGTTTGTCTCGCCAACTGCACTGATCCACGGCAAAATCAAAGTACTGGCTCATATCCCAGTTGTCACGCTCAACAAAGGGATCAAGTGGCATCAGCGCACCGCGCTGTCCGAGGCTAGGAATGTCCGGAGCGTTAAGCTTAAGCAAGTCGGGTGGGTTACCTCCAGCAATAGCGGCCATCCACTTGTCCTGGTTAGCGTCAAAGACGTTAACCATTTTGACCTCGGGGTGCAATTTCATGAACCCCTCACATTGATCGATCATAGCCAGGCCGCCGCCACCGGTGTTGCCCCAACCGTGCCAGAGAGTCAACTCTCCTTTGAAAATGTCCCGCCCCTTTTCGACGACGACCGTCTCTTTGACGACCTTCTCCACCACCTGAGGCGTGCCTTGGACGACGACCGTCTCCTTGACGACCTTCTCCACGATCTTCTCGACCGGCTTTTCGACGACGACTGTCTCTTTGATCACCTTGGGCGCGCAGGCACCGAGCAGCAGGGCCGCCGCCCCCGCCCCCGCGTGACGAAGCATATCCCGACGAGTGATACGATTCAACATGTTCATCCCCTTTTCTAAAAGATACCATGATGCTTGTTTGACGTCGGTTAAAGGTGCGATTAAGATGGACGATGGGATTGTCTGAACGACCGTTCGAGGAACGATCGCCCGCATTCTCTATTTTCGCGTTACCTCCCTTCTTACCTGAACGCCCGGGCCGGAGGTCGCTGTATCTCTATTATGAACGAGAGGCGCCTCAACGGCCATGACGTGGGGATGACCTGGGCATGACTTGTATATGACCAATTTTGACGAGTTCCAAGCAGAGTTGCGCGAGGCGCTTGCGCATCTCTACGATCCCACCTTCGTTTGCCCCAGCGGCTTGGCCAACGTATTGGGCCTTGGGCCAAAGCCCGACCTGCACGCGCTGCGCGACAAAGTGCAACAAGCTATTCGCCGGATCGCGCCCAACGCTGGTTGCCCGCCGGAGACGCGCGCTCGCCGCTTTGCCGAAATCCTGACCTTGCGCTACCTGCAAAAGCTGACCCAGGAGCAATCCGCCGAGCGATTGGCCATCACCGTCAGGCATCTGGCCCGCCAGCAAACGCAGGCCATAGAGGTGTTGGCCCGCCTCTTGTGGGAGCAAGCCGGCGCCGCTCACCAGGTCGAACATGAACAGGTGCACAAAGAGATTTCGGCCTTGACGGAACACGCTCCCCACCGCGTCGTCGATGTCGGTAAGGCGCTGGAACAGGCCGTCTCGCTCACCCAGGTTCTCGCCGACAAGCACGGCATCGCCTTAAAGGCCGCCCCCTGCGAACCAAATCTGTCGGCCGCGTTGCATCCCTCGGTGTTGCACCAGGCGTTGGTGGTGATCATCAGTTACCTGCTCAGGAACATGAGCCGGGGACAGGTCGAGCTCGGCGCGCAACGCGCCGAGCCAGGCAGCATAAAAGTAACCGTCCAAGGCAGCCCGACGATGGCACCGCCGCCGTCTGCAGATTGGGTGGGATACGCCTTGATTGCCGCGCAAGGGGGCTCTTTGACCTGCCAACCGACGGGCGAGGGCCTGGCCTTTTCCCTTTTTCTGCCCGCCGCCAGGCGCGTCAAGGTGTTGATTGTCGACGACAATGAGGACCTGGTCCGCTTTTACCAATGGTCCGCCGCCGGTACGGCATACGATATCTCGGCGATAGCCGAAGGGGCGAGCGTTATGGAGCGCATCGCGCAGGATCGCCCGGATATTATTGTGCTCGACTTGATGCTGCCCGATATGGACGGCTGGGAGCTTCTTACCCAATTGCACGAACATCCCCTATCGCGGGATATTCCCATCGTGCTTTGCTCCGTGGTGCAAGAAGAGGAGTTGGCCCTCGCCCTGGGAGCCAGCGTCTGCGTGAGCAAGCCGGTGCGCCGACATGCCTTCATCCAGGCTTTGGGCCGGGCGCTCAGTCTGGCTGGAGAAGCAGGGCGGAAATAATCTGGGCGCAGCGGAGCAATTTGCCGATGGCCAAACCGTCCCCCATCGTTGTCGCCAGCACGGGGCTGCTGAGTTGATCGCTTCCCTCTTGTTCTGAAGCGGCCGGCCCTTCGTACGGATCCTGGGCGGACACAATGGCCACAGGAATGTCCACCAGAGCTTCCTCTTGAGCCTTGATGGTCAGCAGTTGCCAGCCGTCCATATCGGGTAAGACGATGTCCAAGAGCACCAGGTCGGGCCGCCAGGAGCGCATCTTGGCCAACGCCTCGCCGGCGCTGGCCGCTGTGCTCACCTGGATGCTTTCGTCGCATACGCCTACGAGCTGCTCCAAAAACCAGAGCGTGTCCTCTTCATCATCGACGATCAACACCCGCCCGATGGGTTGGGCGACGCTCGCCAGGATGCGCTGTAGGTCTGCCCGATGAACCGGCTTGAGCAGGTAGCCGATCGCCCCGGCACACAGAGCATGGGCGTTTTTCTGCGGCAGACAGTAGCCGATGATCGGAATGTCGGGGAGCTCGACGCCGATAAGGCGCAGCCGCTCTAAAAGATCGGCCTCTGTGGGGCTGTTGACCAAAATGGCCTGGGCGGGCATTTCGCGCGCTCTACACACCGTGTCGCCCAATGTCCGTGCCTCGACGAACTCGGTGTCGTCGGCATAGCGGGCAAAAACGGGGCGTAACTCGCCGCTCTCGTCAAAGAGGATCATCCGCTCCGCCAGCCGCGCGACAGGGAGGGGGACGCGGCTCGAGCGCGTTACCCAGCCTTCTTTGATCCAACGCTCAGGGGGCGCAAGCGGCTCCGGCGGCGGCGAAATGGGGAGCTTGAAGAAGAAGGTGCTGCCCTGGCCCATCTCGCTTTCCAGCCACATTTTGCCGTGGTGCATCTCTACAAACTGCTTGCTGATAGCCAGCCCCAAGCCGTGCCCACCGACCCCACCCCGGCGTTGTGTCTCTGTAGCCTGTCGGAATGGCTCAAAGATTCGCGCCGCCTCCTCCGGGGCGATACCGGGGCCCGTGTCGCGTACGCTCACCACCACATGCCCGTCCTCGACGGACACAGCGACGGAAATGCCCCCTTGCTCCGTAAAACGGGTGGCGTTGCTGACCAGATTCAGCAAGACCTGTCGGATGCGGGTGGCATCGCAATAGACCTCCGGTAATGTGTCCGGCATCGAAACCTCGATGCTCAAGCCCTTTCGCGTCAGCAAGGGCAGGATCACGCCAAGGGCGTTGCGCACCAATTGGCGCAGATCCACGTATTCCTTGCGTATGGCCAACCGCCCCGCCTCGACCTGGCTCAGGTCGAGCACATCCTCGATCATACTGGAAAGGTGCTCGCAATTGCGATAGAGCGTGGCGACCGCCTCTTGAGTCTTGGGCCCCAAAGCCTCGCCGAATACCCTCGGCGCGTCCATCAATAGCTCGGTAAGGCCGATGATGATGTTCAGCGGGGTGCGGAATTCATGGCTGACGCTGCTGACAAACGTCGCCTTGGCCTTTTGGGCGTTCTCGGCCACCAGTCGCAACGTGGCCAACTTTTCGTTCATCAGGGCCAGCTCGCGGTTGGCGCGGGCCAAAGCATCCAACGTCTCCTTTAACTCTACCTGGCGATCTCGCGCCTCCTCCAACAGCGACTGTGCGCGGCTGAAATGTTCCCACGACCACCTGGCCAGCTCGTTGACCGAGCGCCGCATCGCCCAAAGGATGGCGACCGAACACCAGATGGCCCCCATGATCGGCACGACCCCGGCTGGGGTCACCTCCGGGCCGAACACACGCGGCAAAAGGCCCAGCATCACCGTCTGCAGGAGCGCTACCAAGGCCGTCGCCGCCGGCCCCAACGATAGAGCGGCGAGGAGCGCGGGCACCACCAGGAAGGCCAGGACCATGGGCTCGCGAAACCAGGACAAGGCCAGCAGGAGGATGCCGATCAGCCCCAGAACGGTCGCGCCGGCGCCAAGTCGTCGATATCGACAAGTGAGCAAGGCCAGGATCGGGGCCGCGCCATAGAGCAGCAGCGCCAAGTTCAGCAGCTCTTCGGCAGCGGGAGAGCTCCAAGCCAACAAGGTCATCAAGAGCGCCGGCGCAAGCAATAAAAGAGGTAGAACGGGAGAAAAAGGATATAAGTCTCGATTCGGCCGTAAAGCGTAAACGTTCATGAGGCGCATCATCCATATCCTGAGCCACAAGACACATCCGATATGAACCCATTATAGCACGGATCGGCGCCGCATTGTGTTCGTCCCCATTGACAGGTGGCTCCGGCTTCGCTATCCTTGCTATGCATCGATCAACCGAGGAAGGAGGCAGCCATACGTGAACGCGAGACGCATCCTCATCATCCTGGGCGGCATATACCATGACTTTGAGGGCTTTGCGGGGGCCATGCGCAGAGTGCTGGAAAAGGCCGGCCATACCGTCGAGGCCACCTACGATCTTGATACCTTGCTCACCCTGGATCAGGGCTTGTACGATGTGGTGCTCAGCTACACCAGCTTTTCTCGTCATCGGGAGGGCCGCGACGACACCCATCCGGAGACCCTCTCACCAGCCCAGACGGACAGCCTGGTGCGTTGGGTGCGATCGGGCGGGGCGTTGTTGGGCGTGCACAGCGCCACCGTCTCGGGCGCGCCCAACCCTGCGCTGACCGCGCTCTGGGGCGGGCTTTTTGTCGAGCATCCGCCTCAGTTCTCCTTTATGGTTTATCCTATGCGCCATAGACACCCCATCACCGCCGACGTCGATGCCTTTGCCGTCAAGGATGAGTTCTATATTCAGGATTACGATCCGGCGGTGAATGTGCATATGGTCGCCCTGGATCGAGGCGTGGCTCACCCCATGGTCTGGACGCGCATGGAAGGCGAGGGCCGCGTGGCCTACATCGCCCCGGGCCATCATGAGGGGATATGGAATCTGGAGCCGTTCCAACGCCTGGTTTTGCAGGCGATCGATTGGTTGACCGAATAGGCAGGTGCTGGGCAGTTTGAGCCCGTCCGTGGGCCGTGCCCGACACCTCAAAGCAAAAAACCTTGCGGAGGGAAAAGCCATGGCAATAGAACAGGTCAGATGGGGCGTGCTGGGCGTCGCCCGCATCGCCGAGAATTGGGTCATTCCGGCCATCCAGGCCGCCGAGAGCGCCAGGCTCTACGCTGTGGCCAGCCGCAGCCAATCCAAGGCGGAGGCTGCCGCCGCGCGGTTCGGCGCGGAAAAAGCCTATGGCTCTTACGAGGCCTTGCTCTCCGATCCGGATGTCGAGGCAGTCTACATCCCTTTGCCCAACCATATGCACAAAGAATGGTCCATCGCCGCCGTCCAAGCGGGGAAGGACGTCCTCTGTGAAAAACCCATCGCCCTCAACGCCGAAGAGGCCCGCGAGATGGAAGCCGCGGCCAAGGCCAATGGGCGCCTGCTGTTAGAGGCGTTCATGTACCGCTTTGGCCCCGTCACTCAACGGGCTATCGAGCTCCTGCGCCAGGGGCGCATCGGCGAGCTGCACCAGGTGCATACCTCTTTTAGCTTCGTCATGGCCGATGACCCCGCGAACATTCGCCTACAAAAAGAGGCCGGGGGCGGCGCGCTCTATGATGTCGGCTGCTATTGCATCAACGCGGCGCGCATGTTGGCCGGCCGCGAGCCGCGCACCGCGTCGGCGCGGCTGGTCTGGTCGGATCGCTACGGCGTCGATATGGGCGGCGCGGCCTGGCTCGATTTCGGCGACGGCCTCTTGGGCACCATCATGCCCGGCTTTCGCTCTGCAGGGGGCACCTTTTTCCGCGTCGTGGGAAGCCAAGGCGTGCTAGAGGCTCCGGACGGCTTTTTGGGGCGCGGCGAAAAGGCCCGGCTCTGGATTACCGTGGGCGGAAACACGGAGGAAGAGGTCATCACGCTCGTCGACACCTACCGGCTCGAGGTCGAGGATGCGTCACTGGCCATTCGCGGTGTGCAGCCGCCCAAATTCGGCGCCGAGCCGCTCGACGCCAACATGCGCGTCATCGATGCCTGCTTTGCCTCCGACCTCGCCAACGGCCGGCCGGTGGCCATCTGAGAGAGCTCGCGTACCTTGCAACTGCGGAGGATGCCCCATGACATCCGCTCAGCCGATGCCCAGCCGTATTATCAACAGCGTGGCCCCCATCCGTGTGTGCGACAATGGCGGCTGGACCGATACCTGGTTCGCCAAGCACGGCAAGATCTTTAACATCGGCGTCTACCCTTACGTCGAGGTGCAGATCGACGTATATCCCCGACACGAGCGCGAGCATCGCTGCATCTTGCACGCCGAAAACTTTGGCGATCGCTATGCCGTCTTTCCGCGCCACGAGCGCCACGAATGGATCCATCACCCGCTACTAGAGGCGGCCATCGATTACATGGGCGTGCCCGAGAACCTCTCGGTGCAGATCTCGATCTATTCGGAAGCGCCCGCCGGCTGTTCCACCGGCACGTCGGCTTCGGTATCGGTGGCACTCATCGGCGCATTAGACCAGCTTACGCCCGGTTGCCGCACCCCGCTCGAGATCGCTTATATCGCCCATCGTATCGAGACCGAGATGCTGGGCCAGCAAAGCGGCATCCAGGATCAACTATGCGCCGCGTTCGGGGGGATCAACTATATCGAGATGTTCGACTACCCCTACGCGGCCGTGTCACCCATCCTGGTGCCGAACTCCATCTGGTGGGAGTTAGAGCGCCGCTTGGTGCTCATCTTTTTGGGGCGTTCTCATTCCTCGTCGCAGGTGCACGAGATGGTCATTCAGGGGTTAGAGGACGCCGGCCCCGATAACCCCAAACTGGAGGCACTGCGCAAGACAGCCCAGCGTTCTCGCGACGCCCTCTATGCCGGCGATTTCGTCGCTCTGGGCCGGGCCATGATCGACAACACCGAGGCGCAACGCACCCTGCATCCCCAGCTCGTCAGCCGCGATGCCCAGCAAGTCATCGACATCGCCCGCGAGTACGGCGCGTTGGGCTGGAAGGTCAACGGCGCCGGAGGAGAGGGCGGTAGCCTGACCTTGCTGTGCGGCTCATCTATGAGCCGCAAACGGGCCATGATTCGCGCCATCGAGGAGACCAACCCCCTCTTTCAAAACATCCCTATCTACCTGAGCCGCTTTGGCTTGCGGGTATGGAGCCGTGAGGGGGATGGGGCATCACCCACCCGAGAGTGAGCTATTGCGGCATCTCCGAACGCGCCAGGAACTCGTCCAACTCCTGCCAGAACCCCTCGGGCGCCCGCTTGGCGACGGTCTCGACGATGGCAGCGGCCTGCTCCGGCGTGCGCGCGCCGAGCACCGCGACCACATTCGGCGGCGTCTGTCCCTCGCCATAACGAAGGCAGAACTGCACGGCCGCGGCCGGCAAGGCCACGCCCCAACGGGCACAAAGCTCCTCGATAGCCGCCACGCGTTGGCGCACGGCGTCGCTGGCCGGTTGGTAGCGATAACGGGCATTTGGATCGGCGCTGCCCTTGGCCAAGATACCGGTGGCATAGGCCCCGGCTATGAGCACCCCTATATCGGCCCGTAGCGCAGCTTGCACGATGGGCGCTCCCGCCTGCTCAATGAGGTTGAGTTGGTTGGCCATCATGAAACAATCAAACGCCCCGCTTTCCACGACGACTTGGAGCACCTCCAGGCTGCGGGTGCCCACGCCGATAAAGCCGATGACCCCTTCCTCTTGGTATTCGCGCAGCGCCGTGTACGCCGATTGACTTTTGAGCAGCTCGCGCATGTGCTCCGCTTCTTGCACGTCGTGGATGTGCAAGATATCGACGCGATCCACACCCAGCCGTTGTAGGCTTGTCGCTACCGAACGTCGTGTACGCTCGTAAGAGTAATCCTTCTCCGCGCCATAGTGGCCGGTCTTGGTGGAGAGGATCAAACCTTTTTTCAGCTCAGGCCGCTCTGCGAGCGCACGACCGATGAGCGTCTCGCTGCGCCCTAGGCCATAGTGGGGCGATGTGTCCACCAGGTTCACCCCGGCATCAAGGGCTGTCCACACAGTCCAGATCGCTTCTGCATCGCTGACCCCTTCGCGGGCCAGCGGCGCGCCGCCCAGCCCCACTTCGCTGACCATCAGCTCGGTCTTGCCCAACCGCCGCAAGTGCATACATCCCCCTTCACACACAGATGAACGCAAGAGACGCAAACATCGCATATTTGGCATCTCTTGCGTCTCTTGCGCCTTTCGTGTTCCCTTTTCCGCTCAGTGGTGGACGGTGTCGGTGATGCGCTTATCGGGGCCGACGTCCTTAGGCTTGGAGGCCCGTTTGAGCTCCTCCAGAAGTGCGTCGTAGCGGGCGCGATCCACCGGAATTTCCACCGGCTCGCCCGTATGCCCCGACAGGATGCAGGCGTTGATCAACTCGACGGTATAGATGCCCTCCACGCCCGGGGCGATCAACTCTTCCCCATATAGAATGTGACGGGCCATGTTGCGCAGAATGGCGATGTGGCCATGCTCGCGCTCGACGATCTCGACGGGCACTTCGCGCACTGGCGGCTTGGCCCACATCTCGGGCGTGGTATCGCTAAACGCCTTGACCCCCTCTGGCAGCTCCCAGAAACGGATCTCCTTGCCCACCACGCGCAGCTTGCCCCGCTCCCCCGAGAATTCCATAATGTCGGTAGGGGGCCATTCGGTGGTGGAGCAATAGAGATAGCCCACCCCGCCGTTGGGATACTCTAACAGGGCCGAGGCCACATCCTCCACCTCGATGGTGTGATTGCGCGTGGCCGTCATCGCCGTAACCTTGTTAGGCAGGCCGCCCAGCCAAGCAAAGCGGTCGAGCGAGTGGGGCGCCTGGTTGATGAGCACCCCTCCACCCTCCCCCGCCCAGGTGGCCCGCCAGCCAGCCGAGTTGTAATAAGCCTGGCTGCGAAAATCGGCATAAACCAGCATGGTACGATAGATCTCGCCCAGCCTGCCGGAGGATACCAGTTGGTGCGCCGCCTGCCATATCGGCTCGGAGCGCGATTGGTGCATTACGGCAAAAGGCGTGCCGGTGCGCTTGGCCGCCTCTAGCATAGCGTCTGCCGCGGATACGGTGACGGCGATCGGCTTCTCCGAGATCACCGGCTTGCCTCGCTCCATGGCATAGATGGCGATCTCGGGGTGAAAATAGTGCGGCGTAGCCACCACCACCGCGTCGACATCGTCGCGATCGATCAGTTCGTGATAGTCCACGGTGTAGGGCACGTTGAATTCCTCGCCCACCGCCTCGGCGACTGAGGGCACAATGTCGCACACCGCCGCCAACGTGGCTTCTTCGATCTTTTGTAGCGTGCGCGCGTGGCCGGTGCCCATGCCACCCGTGCCCACGATCCCATAACGCACTCGCTCCATAAGCCGCCTCCTTCGCGCCTTGCGCGTTTGTGGTCTCTTGCTTGAGGATTATAATGCCATCGCCACCTTGGGCAAGCCCATAGCTTTGGGGTGTCCCTAAAGGAAAGGATACCGCCCTGAACGATACCACGGCCTCTCAACTCGAGACTTTATTACGCAATCGGCCTACGCCGCTCTTCCCGCCAGAGACGGCGGGGGAGTTTGTATGGCCCGCCTATGACGGCTATTCGCTGGCTAACGTGCCGGCCACTTTGTTGGCCCTTTTGGGAACTAGAGTAGAACAGCCGGGGGTCAGCCCTCCGTTGGATGCCCTCTATTGGGCGAAGATCGGCCCTCTGCGCCGCGTCATCGTCATTTTGCTCGACGCCCTGGGTTACCTTCCCTTTTGCCAACGGCTGCGCGAACGAGAACGCTCCATCTGGGCCCGCCTACGAGAGGTCGGGCGTTTGCTACCCATGACCTCTATCTGCCCATCGACCACCTCCACGGCGTTGGCGACCTTG
>JACIWY010000929.1 GCA_014360745.1 Chloroflexota bacterium | reverse complement strand
GGCCCTGTGCCGGTTGTTGCAACGCGGCATGATCCGCATCAAGGTGCTGGGCCTTGGCGAACGGCTGGGGCTGCTTTTGGTAGCGGTGTTGCTGTTGGCCAGCTTGCGCAACGCCCAGAGCCACTTGGCGCCCATGTACGCTCAAACGCCCCTATTGCTAGACGTGGCCCGCGCCGCCCGCGAGCTCACCCCGGCCGGGCGCCCCATCGCCGTGCTCTACGACTGGGCGCGGGTGCCGGAGGTCTTTTATTATGCGGATCGCCGCGGATGGGCGCTGTGGTTAGAGCGGACACCCGCCGGCGAGTACGACCGGCTCATCGTCGCCGAACGCGAACGGACGCCCTCCGGCTGGAAGATCGAGGAGAAACTGGAACGCGGCATCGAGCGCTTTGAGCTTTTGCGCAGCCTGGGTGGGGCGAGCCTCGTCGTCTCTTTGGAAAAGGGCACGGCGGCCGAATTTTTGCGCAGTCCGATAGGCCGCGCTCTGACGGAGCGCTACCCCTTACGAGGGAGCGCCGAGCACTGGCTGGTATACGAGTTGCGCTGAGGCAGGCGAGACGGGTGGAAGGGCATGAAAAGTCGCACGTTGGTCTGGTTGGTAGTGATCCTGGCCCTCCTGTTATGGGGCGGGCTTGTGTTGTTCTTGAATCGCAG
>JACIWY010000928.1 GCA_014360745.1 Chloroflexota bacterium | reverse complement strand
GTTTCCACGGCGTAGGTTGTCAACTTTTACCCACCCCCCGTAGCGTGCCCGCCTTGATATGACGCCCATGTGTGGCGCTCAACGATGTTAAGCGACCGGCCATCCATCATCGGCGACACGCGGCCTAACTCGCCGTCCCTGTGCCTCTGCCGCCTCTGCCTCTGTCTTGGCTTTGTGGCATGGGCCGCATATGGCCTCGAGGTTGCCGCTATCCTCAGCGCCACCCTTGGCCTTTGGCGTTATGTGGTCAACCTCTGTCGCTGGCGTGATGCAGCCTTTGCGCTGGCACTGCTGGCACAACCAATCGTCGCGATCCATGATGTGGTCGCGCAGCTTGCGCCACTTACTACCGTATCCGCGCTCTGTTGATGTGCCGCGTTGGCCTTTCCAGCCTGTCACTGTCACCCGCCAATAGAAAAGCGCCCAAGCCGGTTAGGCTGGACGCTATACGCAAAGGCGCAATCCCTTCGCAATTATCATGAGGCTTACCAAATCATTCGATCGGTGTCAATAGATAGCCTCCAGAATAGCCCATGCGGTCAGCGTCCCGGCAAGCGCGTCCTGCTGCTGCGATCTGCCGCGATACCCGCGCTCCGTGCATTGTGCGTATTCTGTCGTGCCAGGCTTATACCCGATGGTGGAGCACTCTACCTT
>JACIWY010000927.1 GCA_014360745.1 Chloroflexota bacterium | reverse complement strand
GAGGTATCTCGTTATCGCCCCTCTCCTGATAATCACCGAGATTCTGTCCTATCCTCCCGCTGATGATTGTCTCCGGCTGGATTGAGAGGACGAATTCCCTCAATTCCCTTGCCAACTCAGGAGTGGGAGTATCTATATCAAACCAGACAACCCCAATAGGTCCATAATTGGTGAGAAGTTCCTCCAACTGGGGCATAACATATTCACGCAGGTATTTGCTGAAATTCTTTTTTGCGGGGTCAAAGTCCCAGAAATTCCCCATTCCATCGGGATGATGCCAATCTAACATTTGGGAATAATAAAAGCCGAAGCGGATCCCCTCTTTCTGGCAAGCTTGGGAAAGCTCCTTCAAAGGGTCACGTTTGAAGGGGGTAGCCTTGACGATGTTGTAGTCCGTGTATTTAGTATCAAACATACAGAAGCCGTCGTGGTGTTTGGCGGTTATGACGAGGTAGCGCATCCCAGCCTGTTTGGCTATGCTCACCCATTCTTCCGCATTGAAGCGGACAGGATTGAATTGTTCGGCGAGCTTCTCATATTCCTTTATAGGAATGCGGGCGGTGAACATAATCCACTCTCCGATTCCGGGTATGGTTTTATCATCCCAGACCCCGGCGGGGATGGCGTAAAGTCCCCAGTGGATGAACATACCAAAC
>JACIWY010000926.1 GCA_014360745.1 Chloroflexota bacterium | reverse complement strand
CTTGGGTGAGGGAGGGCCATCGTGAGCCGAAAAATTCGCGTGCTGGTGGTCGATGATCATCCGGTGGTGCGGGCGGGGCTGCGCATGTTTTTGGGTGCTCAGCCCGACATGGAAATTGTGGGCGAAGCCGCCGATGGCGCCACGGCCGTAGCCCGCACCTTGGAGCTGCGCCCCGATGTGGTCATTATGGACATTGCCATGGAAGGCGGCGGAGGGGTATCGGCTACCCGCCAGATCAAGAAGCACGTTCCGCAGACCAAGGTGCTGGTGCTGACGATCCATGACGATCAGGAATACCTGCGCCAGATGCTGGAAGCCGGTGCCACGGGCTACTTGTTGAAGGAAGCGGCAGACGCCGAGCTTGCCGTGGCCGTTCGCACGGTGTACAGAGGCGAGATCTTTATCTACCCTTCTTTCACCAGGGTTTTGCTGAACGATCTGATACAGGATGCGGCCAAAGATCATCTTAACCAACAGGATAGTTACGAACGTTTGAGCCCAAGGGAAAAAGAAGTGCTGAGATTGGTGGCTTTGGGCCATACCAACCAACAGATAGCCGATAAGCTATTCCTCAGCATCAAGACGGTGGAGAGTTATCGGGCTCGGGTGATGCAAAAGTTAAATCTCAGAAACCGCACCGCCCTGGTGCGCTATGC
>JACIWY010000925.1 GCA_014360745.1 Chloroflexota bacterium | reverse complement strand
TTTGAGTATAATCCCGCCGTCGAATATCTCAAGGAGTATGTAGCCAGCGGGGAGCTGGGTCAAGTCTATTACATCAACGCCACGCGGGTGAACTTGGGCATCTTTCAAAAGGATATCAACGTCATCTGGGATTTGGCGCCCCATGATATCTCCATCCTGCTCTATGTCTTGAACGCGCTGCCCAGCCAAGTCAGTGCCCGTGGAGCCGCATACGTCCAGCCGGGCATTGAGGATGTGGCCTATGTCACCGTTTATTTCCCCGATGGCGTCATGGCCGATGTGCGCGTGAGTTGGCTCGACCCCTGCAAGATCCGGCGCATCACCGTCGTTGGCTCTAAAAAGATGATTGTCTACGACGATGTGGAGCCGACGGAAAAGATCAAAATTTATGATAAAGGCGTGGACAAGCCCCCCTATTCGGACACGATGGAAGAGTTTCGCCTCTCCTATCGTTACGGCGATATCACCACGCCGGCCATCTCGCTGGCCGAGCCCCTGGAGCTCGAATGTCGCCATTTTCTCGATGCCATCCGTTACGGTCGGCGCCCGCGTAGCGACGGACACGTCGGCTGGAAGGTAGTGCGCATCCTCGAAGGCGCCCAAGAGTCGCTGAAAAAAGGCGGCACGGCGGTGGACTTGGTCTGGACATAAGGGATGG
>JACIWY010000924.1 GCA_014360745.1 Chloroflexota bacterium | reverse complement strand
GCCTCCCGGCTTGGTCACGCGGACAAGCTCCTGGATCGCCTTCCATCGTCGGTCGAAAACATAGCTCAGCGGCCCGCCATAGCAAACCACCGCGTCAAACTCGTTCACGGCAAAACTCTGCGAGAGGTTTACCATGTCGCAATGACACCAGGCCTCGATGGCGTCGAGGTAGCCTATGGCCTCGGCATTGCGTCGATTGCGGCGCAATTTTTCCTCGGAGAGATCCACGACAACGATCCGACGTACCAACGCAGCCAACTCGCGGGTAAAGCGGCCGGCACCGGCGCCCACTTCGAGCACGCGCTCTTGCCCTTTGAGCCATTGCTGCAAATAATGGATGTGAATGGCAAAATCGATCTGCTGAACGGGGCTTTGTGCCCAACGTACCCAATCGTCCTCATCGTCCGAATGCGCTCGGACCCAGCCCGGATCTTGCTCTGTCATCGCCAGCCTCCTCACAGCTTTGGCATTCTCCTGTCCTCTGCCGTGACTCGCATCCCTGCTGGGTTTGTAAAAGGAACGAGCACGACGAGTAACGCCGGATTTCATTATAGGATGAGTATGGGAATGAGGCAAAGGCAAAATTGATTAAGGACCACGGCGAAAAAGGGGATTGCCAACCCCGCCACCCTATGCCATACTATCCCCTGACGCTTTGG
>JACIWY010000923.1 GCA_014360745.1 Chloroflexota bacterium | reverse complement strand
AACCAATCAAACATACCAGGGAATTGAGGTATATCCTCGTTTTGGAGAGTTACTTGGAACTGCACCGTGGTACCTGGCTCTCCTCTCTTTTGCGATGTTCCTCCCGCTCCCGTGTTCAATGTCCCATAAAGGTCATCGCCGTTTCCATCTATGATTAAGTCAGCGTGAGCTACCCCGGTAACGAGCACCGTTGCTTTCACGCTATCAACTTTGTAATTTTTATTAGCATCGGTGGATTGGACATCCAAAATGATATCGTAGACCCCAGTGGGGGCGCCGGCGGGAACCGCTACCTCCAGGGTGTAATTTGCCGAACCACCAGAAGTTATTGTGGAAGTCGTCCAAGGAAGAGAATGAGAAGCTGTCCCATCGTTCAAAGTTATAGCCCAACCTGCTGGAGCAGAGGCGAGGGAAAATTGGAATGTATCATCTACGGTATCCTCATTCTGCAAAGTAATAGCAAAGTTGGCAGTTGTGCCAGGGTCGGTCAATTTGCTTACCGAACCTCCTGCTCCTGAGCCGAGAGCACCGTAAACATTATCACCATTCCCTTCAATTATCGAGTCAGCCCTTGGCACAACCACATTTGCCTTGACGCTATCAAATTTAATATCGGGGAGCCTCTGTGATTGAACATCCACGATAATTGAGGTCGTCCCCCCTATTG
>JACIWY010000922.1 GCA_014360745.1 Chloroflexota bacterium | reverse complement strand
GGGAGGTAGCTGTTCAGAAGGCGGAGGGCTTACCCATTCCCAGCAATGCTCCCCTCTATATAGGTCGTTACGAGATAGCAGATAGCGTCTATTTCTTCAATGGCTACATAGACGAGGTGAGGCTTTATCCATACGCCTTATCGGGCGACGAGGTGAGGGCTCATTATGAGAAAGAAGTTCAACTATTGAAGAGGTGAAATAAGATGAAGAGATTTCTCAAATTGACGATGATTTTTCTTTTTATAGTTTTCTCTTTCCAAATTCAATCAAGGGAGGCGTCAATGAGGAGAAATTTCTTAATTCTTCCCTCAGGCTATCTGGCTTTTTCAGAGAAACGCCCTTTTGTCCCTCTTGGTGGCTTTTACGCCAACTGGCCGGCCATAATTGAGGAGAACAAAGAAGAAATGAGGATTTATGACCTCTTCCCCTGCGGACCGAATCCCTATACCGCTGGCTATCCCTGGAAGGATGAGGTAGAGCAGATGGTCAAGAAATGGCTTGAATTCTGTTCACGAGCTGGCGTAACCGCACTCAGGCTTATGCTTCGCAATATGGACCTCGTCGGAGAGGTTGACGAGGTTCAGTTAAAGGCAGTTAAGCACTTCCTTGCTCTCGCTAGGCAGTACAATATCTATGTTGATGTCGTTTTGTTTGAGGACTTTGATAA
>JACIWY010000921.1 GCA_014360745.1 Chloroflexota bacterium | reverse complement strand
TGAACAACAGCCCCGGCCTTCGGTCCGCACGCGATACTCGGCCGTCAGGTGCTCCGCGAAGAGCCGGTGCTGCTCCGGCCGGTCGCCAAACAGCGACAGGCAGCCCCGATCGCCCATCGATGTGGCCAGTCGGGCATAGACGAAGGACTTCCAATAGATCTCCCGGGCGGTCCAGCCGATATGGGTCCGCTGGCCCTTGTAAAGCTGCCCGGCGCAGCGATTGGCAATGCCTTCCAGGCAATGGATCGGGTAGACCGCCTCGGGGAAGTCTTCCAAGAGCAGCTCATTGCCGTCGAGCTCCATCTTGATCGACTCGAGCATGTCCATGGCATGGCCCTCGTCCGAGCCGATCAGACACACGAACTCCCGGTGGCCGTAGAGCACGGCCCAGATGCAGGCGCACTCACAAAGGGTCGTATTGTGCGTGGGCACCATCTTCCGGCCCGCAAGGTACAGATGCGATGGCGAATCGACCTGAATGCACCGGACAGGCACGCTCGGTACAGGCTCGATGGAGACGATCTGACGATAGCGGGCTGCTCCACCACCTTGGGGACGAGGGCCCAACAAAGCCCGTTTTCGAGAGAGCCGAAACACCGGCAAATCAGTGTAGGCGGTGAACCAGTACCGCAGATAAGGACCGAAGCGACGTCCTTGGCGGTTGACCC
>JACIWY010000920.1 GCA_014360745.1 Chloroflexota bacterium | reverse complement strand
CAGGAATAGGCCGATGTCGTGGCTGTGCAGATTGGCCGGTTGCTTCCTGAGGAGTACCGTGGTATCTATGCCGAGCGCATCGCTGCCGTCGAGGCGGGCCAGGCAGAGTTGCCCGTTGTGACGGTTCGGACCTGACGGCGTATGGTGCTGCAGAATGCGCCCGATTATGAAATAGAGGTTCAGATCGCCCCCGAATTTGCCGATCTCATCGACGGCGCGCGCGTGGCGGATGTGGCGCGCGCCGTGTTACATTTTGAGGGCTGGCCAACGGGGACAGCTCTCGCGGTGGTGATCAGCGGCGATCCTTTTATTCAAGCGCTCAATCGCACCTATCGTCAGACCGATCGGCCGACCGATGTATTGGCTTTTGCCGCCCAAGAAGGGGCCGATTTTGTCGTGGCCGATGAGGAGGCGGGCCGTTACCTTGGGGATGTGCTTATTTCTTACGATACGGCGCTTGCCCAGGCTGCTGAACAGGGCCATCCTGTGGAGGAGGAATTGAATCTGTTGATCATCCATGGTTGTTTGCATCTATTGGGCTATGATGACGAGGAACCGGAGGCGCGCTCGCGCATGTGGGCCCGACAAGAGGAGATCTTGCGCGCCCTAGCAAATTATTTGACATAAAGAATATCCTTGGTATGGGCTGTGGCTATATGCTATCGATAA
>JACIWY010000092.1 GCA_014360745.1 Chloroflexota bacterium | reverse complement strand
GCCGTTCCCCGTTCACCACTCTTTCCTTAATATTGAGGACGAACGAGCCCCTGGGTTTGAGGACGCGATAAAGCTCATCCGCTATGGGCATGAACCATTCGACATAGCGGTCCGGGTGAACTCCGCCATAGGTATGCTTCCGACGGTCGGCATAAGGTGGTGAGGTGATAACCAGATCGACACTTTCGGTCTCGAACGTCTTGAGCACATCCAGGCAGTCGCCCGTGTAGATATGGTTACGGATAGGATGTCTGGCCACTGTCTTTTCAGGCATTGGTACAGAATTTCCTCCCCTCGGCTACATTTAACACAACATATTATAGCATGCTCTGAGCCCCTCGACCAGCCCATAAAAGTAAAATCCTACCCCAGGGCCGGCTCCCCTTGAATACTCTTAACCAACTCCAGCGTCGCCCGCACCCCTTCGGCGTCACCACGGACCATCAGCCGCAGGCCGCCCTCGGCCCCCCCGATGCCGCCCGCAGCGGTGGGCACCGCTTCCACGCCACAAAGCACCCGCAGGGCCTCGATCTCGGTAAAGATTTGCCCACGGACCGGCCAGAGGCTATAGACGCGCCCCAAGGTCTCATCGGGCTCGGCGATCATGGCGCTCACGTCTTGCAGATCGTAAGGGATCTCTTTTTCCAACCCGACGGGGATCAACAAGCGCAACTTTTTGGAGATGACGGCCCCCAGGGCACCGCCGAGGGTTCCCCCTGTGGGGTGGCCGATGGTTACCCCCGCCACGCCAGCGGCATAATTGAGAGCGTTGGCGCCCTTGATATAGATATCGCCTTCCTTCATCACCTCCAACACCGAGAAACGATCCAGGTCGGGGCGCGGCTTGCCATTGACCAGCACCAGATCAGGCATGCGCTCCACGTTCCAGGTTCGGGCCGCCGTGGCCGGCATCGTCCGCCCGCTGACGTAAGCGCGCTTGTCGATCGTCTCGCCCATCAATTCCTCATAGACGTATGCGTTGGTACTGCCGCTGGTAACGACGATGACCCCTTCTTGCAATTTCTCCCGGACGATATCCAGAGCGGCTACTCCCTTGGCGATCAAGCGCTTCGACTCGGCGACGGTCAATACGAATTCGGCTTTCATCCTTTTTCCCCTTCTCAATCCACGGTGATTCGATCCACAATCCGCTCGTAGCAGGCTTGGCCGATGCCATTGACCCGCATGATCTCGCTCTTGTCCACAAAGGGCCCATTCTGTTCACGATAGTCGATAATGCGCTGGGCGTAAGCGGGCCCAATGCCGGGCAGTGTCTCCAATTCAGCAGCAGAGGCGGTATTGATGTTCACCAGGCCCACAGATCCTCCCGCCAAGCTCGCGGCTCCTCGCCCGGCAGAAAGCGGCGTGGGGCTGAGTGGGGCCGGCGTGCCCAGATAGGGCACAAAGACCTGCTGCCCATCGGACACAAAGTCGGCCAGGTTGATCCTGGCCTCATCGGCACCGAGCGCTAACCCACCCGCCGCATCAACGGCGTCGATCAGGCGGCTTCCCGCCAAGACGGTATATACCCCAGGCCGCCGCACCGCTCCGGTAACGTGGACGCGGATCGGCGGCGCCGTAGGCGTCTGGACAGCGTCTTGTGTCGTGAGAGCAGGGGTCGCAACGGGATCGAGAATCATCATCGGCTCGGGCTGAGGCCGATGGTCGTAGAGCACATAGCCCCCGAACAGGATCGCAAAGCCCAGACTCAGGACAAGGTACCCCCGATAGCGCTGCCACGCATCCATATGCAGGCATCCCTCAGGATCCTACGCGGCTTTGCAACCATTCCGCCAACAAGCGCACCCCCCAGCCCGTAGCCCCTTTGGCCAAATACCCCTGCTCCTTGTCTGCCCAAGCGGTGCCGGCGATGTCCAGATGGGCCCAGGGGCAATCGCCGACAAAGCGGCTTAGGAAAAGCCCGCCGACGATGGCGCTGGCCTCGCGGCCACCGGAGTTCTTGACGTCGGCCACATCGCTCTTGATCTGTTCCTTGTATTCGTCAAAGAGCGGCAACTCCCAGACTTTTTCTCCCGATCGCGCGGCGGCGGCCTTGAGCGCAGCCAAGAGCTCGGCGTCGTTACCCATTAACCCGCTGGCCACATGGCCCAAGGCCACGATGCATCCTCCGGTAAGCGTGGCCAGATCGACGATGGCCTTGGGGCGGTATCGCTCGGCATAGGCGAGGGCATCGGCCAAAATGAGCCGCCCCTCGGCATCGGTGCTGATCACCTCGATGGTCTGGCCGGAGAGCGTGGTGAGCACATCGCCGGGCTTGTACGCCCGGCCGCCGGGCAGGTTCTCGGTGGCCGGGATGAGCGCCACCACGTGGAGCGGCAGATGCAAAAGCGCCGCCGCGCGCGCCGTGGCCAGGGCGACGGCCGCGCCCGACATGTCATACTTCATGCGCTCCATCCCTTCGCGGTCTTTGAGCGATATACCCCCCGAATCGAAGGTGATCCCCTTGCCCACAATGACCACGGTATCCAGCTCCCGGCCTTCCTCGACGGCGCCGTGCTCAAGGACGATGAACTGGGCCGGCTCCTCGCTCCCGCGCGCCACGCCGAGCAGGGCGCCCATGCCCAGCGACTCCATCTCTTTTTCGCCCAGGACATCACAAGCCAGCCCCACCTCTTCGGCGATCGACTTGGCGAATTTGGCCAGACCGGCGGGGGTGAGCCGGTTCGCCGGCTCATTGGCCAAGTCGCGGGCCAGGCAGGCGCTCTCGGCGACAATCTGCCCCCTGCGAGCGCCGCGCTCCACGACGGGCAGGGCATCGGCGCTAAACTCGACCAGGGTCAACGTGTCCACGGTTTTATCCTGGCCGTCTTGGGTTCTGTAGCCGCGATACCGATAATTGCCCAACACCGTACCTTCGGCCACGGCCTGTGCGGCATATTCGGCGTCGAGCCCGGCGGCGCCGGCGCCGTGCACAATGCTGTGATAATCGCGCACGCCCAACCTGGCCACCGTGCGCACCACCTCAGCCGAGACCCTGCGCACCGTCTCTAACCCAAAACGTTCCCGCTCGCCGAGGCCCACCACCAAGACGCGACGCGCCGGGATGGCGCCTCGAGGATAGAGCAACGCCGTCTGCCCTTCCTCACCCGTCAGATCGCCGACTGCGATCAATTCACGGATCGCGCCGCCTAGCGCCCGATCCACAACGCCCGTTGCCCCGGTCGGCTCCGAGACTCCTTTAAAAAGGTTGACCACGATCAGCTCCGAGGATATATCCTGGATGGCCCCCCGCTGAACCCGAACTTCCATGGCCCTTCGCCTCCCTTGAGTCACCGCGCTAAACCCGCATGCAGAAACGATACACAACCTCGTAAAGGACGTCGAGGCCGAAATACAAACTTTCCAGCCATAAGCGCTCGTCCACAGCGTGGGCACCGGCCCCCTCGACCCCATCGGGAAAGGGCTTGGCCGGGATAAAGCCGTACACCGGCACGCCGATGGGCACGAGGTGCTTGGCGTCGGTGGAGCCGGCGCACATCCAAGGCACGACGGCGGCGCCAGGGCAGCACTCGGCAATAACCTCGCCCATGATCTCGACGATGGGAGCATCGCCGGAGGATTCTAGGCCGGGGGAAAATTGGTTGTTGTACGGCTCGATACTCACCTCATCGCCGCCGCGCGTGCGCAACAACTCCAGAAATCCAGCCTGGGTCTGACCGGGGAGGAGACGCCCATCCACATAGGCAGTCGCTGTAGGCGGGATGACGTTAATGCTTTGCGGATCGCCGGCGCGCAGAACAGTGAGGGAAGCGGTATCATAAAAGAGCGCCCGATAGCGCCCTAAATCCTCCTGGGCAAAACCGGCGGCCTGCAGCGCGGCCTCTACCTTGCCTTTGGTCAATAGCTTTTCCACGCGCCTGGTGGCCTGCTCGGAGGTCGCCCGAGCGATGATAGAGAGCGCGCGGCTCATTGTCTCGGTCACCCGGCCGCTCAGATGACCGTCGCCCAGCCGGGCGACGGCGCGGGCCAGTTTAAGCGAGGCCATGTCCTCGCGAGGATAAGCACCATGCCCCCCTTTGGACTGGGCGACCCACACGGTGCGACAAACCCCTTTTTCCGCCGTTTGGCAGGTGAAAAAAAGACGCCCACCCACACGCAGAGGCGTCCCGCCCCCCTCGTTGATGGCGCAGGCCACGTCGAACCATTCGCGACGCTCCCTGACCAGCCAGCCCATCCCCTGCCGGCCACCGTGCTCCTCGTCGGCGGTAGCTAACAGGACGACATCCCGCTTCAAGGACCGGTCGTGACCTACCTGCTCGGCCAATGCCAACAGGATGACCGTTGAGATGGCGACCATCTGTTTCATATCGGTGCTGCCACGGCCCCAGATAAAGCCGTCGTGTATCTCTGCGGCGAAAGGGGGATGGCTCCACTCGGCAGGATCGGCAGCCACCACATCCAAATGGCCCATCAACATGAGTGGCCGGGCCCCGCCAGAGCCACGCAGGCGGGCGATGAGGTTGCCCCGACCGGGCGCCGACTCGATGATCTGCGCCTCCACGCCCGCGGAGGTCAGCAGAGTTCGGAGATAACGTGCGGCCTTTGTCTCGTTACCCGGCGGATTGACCGTATCGATGCGGATGAGCTCTTGTAAAATTTCGAGTACCCTGCTCCGCCACTTCTCGTTTAGGCCCCCAGCCATCTCTTGCTCCTTCTCCAAACCTTGGAAGCCAAGCGTACCACAAGTTACCGGCGGCGGCAAAGGGGCACGCATTTTGACCCCGGCGCCGCTTTGCGCTCTCGGAACAAATGTGCTATCATCCCTTTTTGCGTATAGGCTTCCTATTCCTCAGAGGAAAACCCATGCCTGACTTTCAGCTCGTTTCCGCTTTCGTCCCCACCGGTGACCAGCCCCAGGCTATTCAAAAGCTCGTCGAGGGCCTGAAACGCGGCGATCGCTTCCAGACGCTCATGGGCGTCACCGGATCAGGAAAGACGTACGTGATGGCCAACATCATCGAACAGATGCAGCGCCCGACGCTGGTCATCGCCCACAACAAGACGTTGGCCGCTCAGCTCTACGCCGAGTTCAAGGAGTTCTTTCCCTACAATGCGGTCGAGTATTTCGTCAGCTACTATGACTACTATCAGCCCGAGGCCTATATCCCGCGCTCGGATACCTACATCGAAAAAGACGCGCAAATCAACGAAGAGATCGACCGCTTGCGGCTCGCGGCTACCTCATCGCTCTTCTCACGGCGCGATACGATCATCGTCGCCTCGGTATCGTGCATCTACGGCTTGGGCGATCCGGAGGAGTATGGTCGGGTGGTCATCACCCTTCGCCAGGGGGAAGTTTTCGACCGCCGACGGGTGTTGCGCCACTTGGTATCCATCTTTTACGAACGCAACGACGCCGTTCTTTCACCGGGCAAGTTCCGCGTTCGCGGCGACACCCTGGAGATTATGCCCGCCTACGGCCAGACCGCTTACCGTATCGAATTCTGGGGCGACGAGGTCGAGCGTATCGTCGAGGTAGACGCACTCACCGGCGAGGTGCTCCTGGAACATCGCAGCATCGAGATCTATCCCGCCAAGCACTTTATCACCCCTCGGGAAAAGCTGCTCGTGGCATTAGAGAGTATCGAAAAGGAGCTGGAAGAGCAGTTGGCCCTTCTGCGCGCCGAGGAAAAGCTGCTCGAGGCCCAACGCCTGGAGCAACGCACCCGTTACGACCTGGAAATGCTGCGCGAGGTGGGCTACTGTTCAGGGATCGAGAATTATTCCCGCCATTTATCACAGCGACAGGCGGGGGAGCCTCCCTGGACGCTGCTCGATTACTTCCCGGCCGATTACTTGCTGTTCATCGACGAATCTCATATGACGGTGCCACAGATTCGGGGGATGTACAACGGCGATCGTTCGCGCAAAGAGGTGTTGGTGCAATACGGTTTCCGCTTGCCCTCGGCGTTGGACAACCGCCCACTCACCTTTGAGGAATTCGAAGATCATATCTACCAGGCGATTTTCGTCTCCGCCACGCCCGGGCCCTACGAGCTGGAACACAGCACTCAGGTGGTAGAGCAGGTCATCCGGCCCACCGGCCTGGTGGACCCCGAAGTATTGGTGCGCCCCACCGAAGGCCAGATCGATGACCTCATCGCCGAGCTACGGCGCGTGAATGTCCGAGGCGAGCGCGCCCTGGTGACCACGTTGACCAAGCGCATGGCCGAGGATCTCGCGGACTATTTGCGCGAGGCGGGTTTTAACGTGCACTATCTTCATTCCGAGATCGGCACAATCGAGCGGGTGGACATTTTGCGCGATCTGCGCACCGGCGTATACGACGTAGTGGTGGGGGTGAACCTGTTGCGCGAGGGGCTGGATTTGCCCGAAGTCTCCTTCATCGCCATCCTCGATGCCGATAAGGAGGGCTTTTTGCGCTCCGATCGCTCACTAATCCAGACCATCGGCCGGGCCGCGCGCAACGTCAACGGTCGCGTGATCATGTACGCTGATACGATCACCGACTCGATGCGACGGGCCATCGATGAGACTAACCGTCGCCGCGAGATTCAGATGGCCTACAACGCCGAGCATGGCATCACGCCGGCGACGATCGTCAAAGAGATCCACGACCTTACTCAGCGGCTGCGCGCCGTGGCCGAGCCCGAAGCGCCCTATCGCTCCGGCACCGAGATCCCCAAACATGAGGCCATACGGCTGATCACCGAGCTGGAGGCGCAGATGAAGGCCGCCGCTCAGAATCTAGAATTCGAAAAGGCCGCCTTGCTCCGCGATCAGATCTTGGAATTGCGTCGGGCCGTGTCGGACGAGGATATCCCCGAGTGGGAAAAGTTCAGGGCCTTTGAACGGCAACGATAGCTCCGAGACAACTGCACAGACGGCCGTCGAGCCGGGCTATCTTACCTTGCTTCGAGAGGGGGAGCTGGCCCGGCGCGTCGAGGCCGCCCGCGAGCGCTTGCGCGCCTGCGAGCTCTGCCCACGGCGTTGCGGCATAGACCGTCTGGCCGGCCAGGTCGGTTATTGCCGCGCGGCCGGCGACACGATCGATGTGGCCAGCCACAACATTCACGTCTGGGAGGAGCCGCCCCTCAGCGGTAGTCGTGGCTCGGGGACGATCTTTTTCTCACATTGCACCGCTCGCTGCCTCTTTTGCCAAAACTATCCCATCAGCCAACTCGGAGTGGGCCGCCCTGAAGACGCAAGTGGCTTGGCCAAGCGGATGCTCTATCTCCAACGGCGCGGCTGCCATAATATCAACTTGGTCACCCCAACCCACTATGTACCCCAGATCCTGGCCGCGATAGAGATAGCCGCCCAAAAGGGCCTGCGCCTTCCATTGGTCTACAACAGCAGCGGCTACGAGACCGTCGAAACCCTGTGTCTGTTGGAGGGCGTGATCGATATTTACCTGCCCGATAGCAAATACGCCGATGACGCCGTGGCCGCCGAGCTCTCGGGTTACCGCGATTACATAGCCCACAACCGCGCCGCCTTGATCGAGATGCGGCGTCAGGTAGGCGAAGAGTTGATCCTCGACGAGCAAGGAATAGCTCACCGCGGGATGATCGTGCGCCACCTGGTGTTGCCCGCTGGCCTCTCGCAGACACCCCAGGTGCTGCGCTGGCTCGCCCGAGAGCTGTCGCCGCGCATTCACGTTAGCCTCATGGCCCAATACTTTCCCGCTCATCGGGCCGTCGGCCATCCGATGCTGGGCCGCCGACTGAGCGACGAGGAATATGAAGCCGCGCTGGAAGCCTTTGACCGGGCCGGCCTGGAACGCGGCTGGCGCCAGGAGATGGATCCGCTGTATTGATCGAGGCCACGCGCCGGAAATTGCCCCTCAAAGAGGCCCCAAAAGTGCAACCTTTGGGCCTCGATGGTGTCATAAGGGGTAGTTTACTGAGCTTCAATCCTCCGAGGAGGCGTGGTCAATGCGAGTTCTGCTTGTCTATCCCGAGTTCCCAGATACCTTTTGGAGCTTTAAACATGCCCTGCCTTTCGTGCGCAAAAAGGCATCCTTTCCCCCATTGGGGCTCTTGACCGTTGCGGCGTTACTGCCCGAGGAATGGGAACTGCGGCTGGTGGACATGAATGTCACCCCTTTGCGCCAACACGATATCGAATGGGCCGACTATGTCTTTATCAGCGCCATGATCGTGCAGCGCGAATCAGCGCGCCAGGTGATCCACCACTGCCATCAGGCCGGCGTCAAGATCGTCGCCGGGGGGCCGCTCTTTATGGGCGAGCACGCCGATTTCCCCGAGGTCGATCATTTCGTCCTGGGCGAAGCAGAGGCGACCCTGGCGCCCTTCCTGGACGATCTCGCCCGAGGTACGCCGAAAAGGCTGTATGAAACCTCCGAATTCCCCGATCTAACCAAATCGCCTTTGCCGAGATGGGACCTGATCGACTTTCGTCATTATTCATCCATGTGCGTCCAGTTCTCGCGGGGCTGCCCCTTTGACTGTGAATTTTGCAATATCACCGCCATGTTCGGGCGCCGCCCACGGGTCAAGACGACGGAGCAGATCCTGGCTGAGCTGGATAGCTTGTACCAACTAGGCTGGCGCGGGGGTGTCTTTTTCGTAGACGATAACTTTATCGGCAACCGCCGCATCCTGAAACAAGAGGTCTTGCCGGCGCTCATCGAATGGCGCAAGGGCAAGCAGGGCATGGGCTTTCAGACGGAGGTATCGATCAACCTGGCCGATGACCCCGAACTGACCAAGCTGATGGTCGATGCGGGGTTTGATACTGTCTTTGTGGGCATCGAAACCCCCGACGAGGCTAGCCTGGCCGAGTGTAACAAGTTCCAAAACGAGGGACGAGACCTGATCGCCTGCGTCAAGACGTTGCAGCGCGCCGGTCTGGAGGTGCAAGGCGGTTTCATCGTCGGCTTTGACAGTGACACGCCTTCCATCTTTCAGCGGCAGATCGAGTTCATCCAGCAAAGCGGCATCGTCACCGCCATGGTGGGGCTGCTTCAGGCGCCCTACGGCACCCGGCTCTACGAGCGGATGAAAAAAGAGGGCCGTCTGTTAGGCCGCCTCTCGGGCAACAACACCGATGACACGATGAACTTCAAGCCCAAAATGGATCCCGATTTGCTCCACGAGGGCTATCGGCGCATCGTCACCACCATTTACTCGCCCCAGGCCTACTACAAACGGATCCGCACGTTCCTCAGTGAGTACAACAAATCGGCAGCCATCCGCTCCAAGATCACTTGGGATCACATCTGCGCCTTTTTCCGCTCCATCTATGATTTGGGCATGCGCGGCAAGGAGCGGGTCGAGTATTGGAAGCTCTTTTTCTGGACGTTGATCCGCCGGCCGGAGCTCTTCCCCCGCGCGATCACGTTAGCCATCTACGGTTTTCATTTCCGGCGCATCTGCGAGCTGTATGTGAATTCGAGGAGCGATTAGGGACGTAGACATGGCGCCTCGACGTGCTGCTCAAGGCCCGGCCGCCATAGGGCAAGCCGGGCCTTGAGTATTATGCCTCTCCCATAAATCATAGGGAACTCGGTCTCCTCACTCCCCAAGTGACCCGGTGGCGGGCACTTGCCCATCTGTAGGCCGCCGCGCCCGCCCCCTGCTTTTACGATACGCGCGTGAAGCGAAAGCCGATGACCGGTATATCCGGCGTGGCCCCGCAGATCGGCTCAAAGATCGACTTTTGGATCTCATGATAGTAGGGGCTGCGGGTCACGTTCTGCCAGCCTCCGGCCAGATGATGGTTCACCAACGACTCCCACACATGCTGCTTGTAATACACCTCTGACATCAAGCTGGATTGCCCTGAAGAAGTCGACACCTGCCAGCAGACATCCTTGTCGCCGCCGCAAGAGACCCAGTTCACCTGAGTACGCACGCGGATGATCATCTTCCAATTGCCGCCGCCGCGCCCGCCATAGCCCCAGAATTCTTGCACCTTGGCCAGCGACTCGGGGCGTGAGAGAAAGCCCAGTTCGATCTTGTAGCGGTGTCCGTCGCTGCCATCGGCATAAATGTCCGCCTCGTAATTCACATAGATACCCTCTTTGCCCCATTCGCCATTGTCCACCGGCACCGAATCCAGAATCTCGACCGGCGCGGGCTTGGGCGTCGGGGGCCTGGGCGTTGGCGGCCTGCGCGTCGGCGTAGGCGGCACCGGCGTCGCCGTCGGTGGCTCCGAGGTAGGTGTGGGTGGCACCGGCGTCTCCGTGGGCGTCTCCGTCGGCAGCACCGTGACCGTCGGCGAGAAAGTAGGCGTGGGTGGCACCGGCGTCTCCGTGGGCATCTCCGTCGGCGGCAGGGGCGTCGCCGTCAGGGTAAAGGTCCGCGTCGGACGTGGCCCCTCCAAGGCGGCGCTCCGAGAGTCCTGGTGCCGGGGATAAGGATGGCGCAAGGCCACCAATTGGACGATGAGCACGATGACGGCCAGGCCAACGCCAAAGTAAAAATAAAAGCCCGGCTTCTGGCCTGGTCGCGAAGGGTTCGATCGCTGCACCGTATCATTTCCCCCTTTATCAACAAGGTAACCGCCCAACTATTGTATGCGATGCCGCAGAAGGGGCCAAAAACAGTGGA
>JACIWY010000919.1 GCA_014360745.1 Chloroflexota bacterium | reverse complement strand
ATTCATAATTTCGTTGACCTCAACGAGATGCGCTCCAAAGTAGTGCCTGTAGCCCAGTCTCTGTACAAGGGTTGATCGCCTCACATCCTGATCCGAGGGAGTTTGCTCGCGCGATGGGTTCCGGATCATTTCATCACGTGCACATCTACAAGGAGAAGGGCCTATGGGATTCCTGAAATTCTTGCAGGACATTCTAAGTGTGCCGGCTATCCTGATCGGCCTCGCCGCGCTGGTGGGCTTGATCGCCCTGCGCAAATCGTTCTCCGAGGTGCTGGTCGGTTCCATCAAGGCGACCCTGGGCTTTCTGATCCTGGGCGCAGGCGCCACCACGTTGGTTGCGGCCCTCAATAACCTCGCACCCATGCTGGAAACGGGCTTTGGCATCCGCGGCGTGGTGCCCAACAACGAGGCGATTGTCGCCCTGGCCCAAAAGACACTGGGGGCAGAGACTGCCTTGATCATGATCTTCGGCCTGGTGGCCAACATCCTTATTGCCCGCTTCACGCCGCTCAAGTACATCTGGCTGACCGGCCACCACACTTTCTACATGGCGGCCCTGCTGGCGGCGGTGCTGAGCACGGCCGGCATTAAGGGTGCGGCACTGGTGATTATCGGCGCAGTGATCCTGGGCTTCGTGGAGGTGCTCATGCCGGCCTGGGCCCAGCCCAT
>JACIWY010000918.1 GCA_014360745.1 Chloroflexota bacterium | reverse complement strand
TTTTCATAACCCGGAGGAGATGGCTCAGTTTCGGCCCGAGCTCGATTATAAGGCGCCCCCTAAGGTCTAGCCTAGCCGGCGGCGTACGTCGTCGGGATCGAACGGGCCGCCGTGGGCGGCATAGATCACTTTGGGATGGCAAGCGAGCACGGCCTTGATGCTGGAACGCACTTGGTCCATGTCAGCGGCGAGGAATGGGTAACGGGGGAGATGCGGGCGTAGCACCTGGCCCATGATCAAGTCGCCGACGATGGCCTCACCGCTTTCCAAAATGACGGATGTCGAGCCCGGCGTGTGCCCGGGGGTCCAGATTATCTGCCCATGGAGTCCGTAAGGAGCCAGGTCCAGGCGTTCTTCGATTAGCACATCGGCGGGTACGCCGGCATAACGTTGGCCGAGGTGCACAAGGGGGGCTGCCAGTTGCCCCAGCATTCCCTGAGGCTCTGCCCTCTGGCTGCGCCCTTCTCGTAGCGCCTCGGCTTCCAGGTGATGGATGGCCACTGGCGCATGGAGGCGTTTTTTCAAATAGGCCAGCCCGCCAGCGTGGTCCGAGTGAGCGTGGGTGATAAGGATAAGAGCGATATCCGAGAACTGTACGCCATAGCGTGGCAGAGCATCGCGCACCCGAGGCCCTGCGCCGTTGATGCCGGTGTCGATAAGCAAGGCTCTC
>JACIWY010000917.1 GCA_014360745.1 Chloroflexota bacterium | reverse complement strand
CCTTTCGGCCGCAGCGCTACGGGGCGCTTGAGGAGGCTTTTGCTCGCTTTATAGAAGGTACGTATGGCGGGGCGTACGAAGCCGAGTTGATTGCCGAGTTTGAGGCGGCCCTGCCCGAGACGCCGCCCTGGAAGAGGTAGGTGTAAAAATGGTTATCGGCCAAGGGTTTAGCGATCGCTTTTTGAGCGAAGAGGAAGTACGCGCGATTTTTCAAGAGGCTTTGAACAGTATCGACGTCACCGGCCAAAAGTTGCTGGTCATCATCCCCGATAACACCCGCAGCGGCCCGATGCCGCTCTGCTTCCGCCTCTTGACCGAGCTTTTGTTAGGCAGGGTGGCCAAGCTCGATTTTCTCATCGCGTTGGGCACCCACATGCCCATGGACGAGAACAAGATCTGTCGTCACCTGGGCATTACGCCCCAACAGCTCCATGGCCAATACGCTGGCGTCGACATCTTTAACCACAATTGGGAGAAGGGGCTGCGCGAGATCGGGGTTATCTCGGCGGCCGAGATCCGCGAGCTTACCGATGGCCTCATGGAGGAGGATGTGCGCGTCCAGGTGAACGAGCGGCTTTTTGCTTATGATCGGCTGATCATTTGCGGGCCGGTCTTTCCTCATGAGATCGCCGGCTTTTCCGGGGGCAACAAGTACTTTTTCCCCGGCGTCTCCGGGCCGG
>JACIWY010000916.1 GCA_014360745.1 Chloroflexota bacterium | reverse complement strand
ACGGTGTGCGCCACGATCACCGAGGGCACATTTTCGTCTTGGCCAGACCAATCCAACGCCTCGACGATCTGTTCCATGTCGTGGCCGTCGATCTCACGCGCTCGCCAACCAAAAGTCTCCCAGCGCTGAGCCATGGGGTCCATGCATTTGGCGCAACAAGAGGAGTCCATGCCCTTCAAGCCATTGCGATCGATGATGGCGGTCAGGTTGCCCAAGCAGCGGTAAGAGGCCGTCATGGCGGCTTCCCAGATCTGGCCCTCTTGCGATTCGCCGTCGCCGATCAGGCAGTAGACGTTGTACTTGAGCCCTTGCACCCGCCCGGCCAGGGCCATGCCATTCGAGAAGGAGAGCCCCTGCCCCAACGAACCGGTGCATCCTTCCAAACCCGGCAACAGATGGCTGGCCGGATGCCCCTGCAAACGGCTGCCCAGCTTCTTGAGCGTCGGCAGCTCTTCGATAGGGTTGACGCCCAACATGGCCAGGGCTGCGTATTGTGCCGGAACCGAATGCCCCTTGCTCATTAAAAAACGATCGCGCTCCGGCCACTTGGGGTTTTGGGGATCATAGCGCATCTTGTAGAAATAGAGCGCCGTCACCAAGTCGGCCGCCGATAGCGAGCCACCAAAGTGATGCGCCTTGTTGGGGCCCATCATGCGCACGATATGAAGGCGCATCTCGGCCG
>JACIWY010000915.1 GCA_014360745.1 Chloroflexota bacterium | reverse complement strand
CCGTGCTCCGGGCCAGATAGGGTTCCCGGCTATATCCGGCTGTGATAACCACCAGAAGCGCTCCCGGGCGGCGCAAGCCGAGCGCCTCATCAAGCTCACCCTGGTCGCCGAAGAAGACATCGAATTGATGGCCGAGTTTGGCGTGGTGCCCATGCAGAAGGGCCGCCTTTTCCGGCTGATCGAAGAAGCCTGGGCGCAGGACGCCATATTGGATGCCCGGAGGCTAGCCGTGCTCCTTTTTCGAGAGCCACCGCGCGCAGCGGGCCATGCTGGCCGGGATGTGGGACAAGGGCATCATCTTGCCGGTGGCCGGGATGCGCAAAGCGAGCCGCGAGAAAATGCTCTTCTTGCGGGGAGCAGTGGCCATTGACCGCTATTTGGGCGGCGAAGACCTCGCCAGCATCCGCAAAGAGCTGGCCGTCAGTATTAGCCGCTGGCCGCGGTGGTGGCAAAGCTGTGGAGGAGGTGGTGAGAAAAAAGGGCCAACCTCTGGCCCCAAATCCAAGAACGCCTCCGCCAGCCGCTTGAACTCATCGAGGCCTGGCTAGAGGTCTGGGACAAACATAAGGCGATCTTGCCTTACGGCTAGACCTAAGCACAAATCCAACACCGCCGGCACGATCCCGGACGAGTTTTTGCCACGCCTCGCAGCGTCAAGGCGTTGATCGGGCCAGATCCCCGCAA
>JACIWY010000914.1 GCA_014360745.1 Chloroflexota bacterium | reverse complement strand
GAGGGATTACCTCCTCATCCGCCTCAAAGCCTCGGGCACTCCCCAGCTCCGTGCTCCACTCAATATCTGCCTTGTCATAGATAGAAGTGGCTCTATGGAGGGCGAACCACTTGAATACACCAAGAAAGCTTGCGCCTATGTAGTTGACCTACTGGAACCGGATGACATCCTCTCCATCGTCACTTTCGCTGAGGATGTGCAGGTGGTTATGCCTCCGAGAAAGGTCGTCAATAAGGAGCTCATCAAAACTCACATTATGCGCATTGAGGTCGGCGATACCACTAATCTCTACGATGGATTGCTCGTGGGTGGCAATCAGCTCAAATCCCTTCCCCTTTCCAATTACACCAATCGCATCCTCCTATTCACGGATGGGGAGCCGACGACAGGTATAAAGGATTACCCAACAATCACCCAGTTGGCGGGCAATCTCAGGGAGGAAGGGATAAAGGTAACAGCCCTCGGCTTCGGATTGGAGTATAACGAGGAACTCCTCGTGGGGATAGCGAGACGGGGAGGAGGGAATTACTACTACATCTCTCGTCCCGAGCTAATACAGGAAGTATTTCGGCGTGAGATGGAATCACTGCTCACGGTAGCGGCGAGAAGTCCGAAGGTCAAAGTTCATCTATCCCGCTGGGTTAAGGCAAGGGATGTGCTTGGATATAATGCGGAGTACAAGGGCA
>JACIWY010000913.1 GCA_014360745.1 Chloroflexota bacterium | reverse complement strand
CCCGAACATCATCGCCCAAAAGATCCAAAGCGCGACGTACATTATCATAGCGATCTTGACCATAAACCAAGGCTACCCGGCTGCCCATTACCTTTTCCTTTCATCGGCTGATAGGCCTCACCGGAGCTCGCTCCGCGAGTCCGACATCGCTCTTGGCAGTGTACTCGGCAAGGGCCGGTGGGCAAAATAGCAGAGACAAGCACCTTTATGAGAAGACGTAACCGCATCGCCCTTTGTTCGTCTATTAGGATGAACGAGCGGCGAATATGGATACCTGGAGAATGGAGCCATGTGGAACAAGCTGATGCAAGCGCGCGAGCGAGTTGAATCCTATCCATGGCCGACATGGAGCAGAGAGGTGCTGGGTGTCATCGGGGCTTTGTTCCTCCTCGCCATTGCGGCGATCATCAACACCTGGCTAGGGTAAACGCCGATCAAAGCCCTTATTTTATTAAGGAGAACCCCATGTACGTCAAGGAATGGTCGCGGCGCCGGTTTTTGGCCCTGATGGGCGGAGCCGGGATGATCTGGCTGCTCGACGCTTGTACCCCCAAAGCAACGGAAAAGCCCGCCGGAGGACAAGACGATCCGCTGGCCGCGCTACAACCCGGCCAAGGCATTGTGCTCGAACAGGAAGGCAAGAAGGTGGCCGTTTACAAGACGGAAGCCGGCGAGTTGATCAGGCTT
>JACIWY010000912.1 GCA_014360745.1 Chloroflexota bacterium | reverse complement strand
CAGCGCAGGCTCAGCCCCGAATTTTTGGAGCGCTTTACCGACATCGCCCGGCCCGAGTATGTGGCGCGCATCCACGGCATCGACTATGCCTGGGTGTACCGCAACAAGACCCATGAACCCGCCTTGCGCTATATTCACGAGCATGCCCAACCCGACGATACCATCGTCGTGAGCCGGCCCTCGCTCCTGGCCGATGATTATGCCGGCCCTCTGCCCCTCTGGATACTGGGGACGGATTCCTCACGCCAGCAGACGTTGCAGACGTTGGCCCAAGCGGCCACGGCCGCGTCGCGCGTCTGGTACGTGCGCTATGCCCCCTTGGACCCCGACCCCAAACTAGAGTGGTTGGATACCATCTGGCGAACCCACGCCTTTGCATTAGACAAGCAATCCTACACCGACGTGGATCTGTTCCTATGGCAGACGGCGGGCGGCGTGCCCTTTGTGGGCGCGGAGCCGACCCGCCGCGAGGTGGGGCTGCGTTTCGGTGACGCCTTGGAACTGGCGGCCATGAGCCTCAACGCGCCCGGGCAATACGGGCGCGATGTTGCCCTGACCCTGGAATGGCGCGCTCTGCGCGACCTGGATCGCTACTATGCCGAGTATGTCCATGTCGTCGATGAAACCGGGCGCCGTTGGGGACAGGGCGACCGCTGGTTGCTCGACGTGTCATTGCGCCCGACGACCG
>JACIWY010000911.1 GCA_014360745.1 Chloroflexota bacterium | reverse complement strand
CGTGTCTTCTACATCGGCGATGTCGCAGGCGTGCAACACCCGTTCGACGGCGCTATCGCGATCGCGGACGCCGCGCAGCGCGGCGCAAAAGTCGAGATAATTGTACACCGTCATCTCGCCATAGAGCGGAACCGTTTCCGGCAGATAGCCAATGCGCCGCCGCGCTTCCAGCGACTCGCTCCAGACATCAAAGCCCGCTACGGTCACCTGACCTTCGCTGGGGGGCATGTAGCCGGTGAGGATGCGCATCGTCGTGGTTTTGCCGGCGCCGTTGGGCCCCAAAAAGCCGAGGATCTCGCCGCGCTCTACCTCGAACGATACATGGTCTAGGGCCAGAACATCCCCATAACGCTTGGTAAGCCCTTGAACCTGGATCATCTGGCTTGGACCTCCCTGTGAATGGTGACGAACAACAAAAAGCACAATCCTCGGCCCGCCGAGGGAGCGCACAGCGATCCGACCATCCTGGGCGAAGGCAGAGTCTTGTGCTTTTGGCTCGTGTACATACCTACGCCCTACTATAGGCAACCTTTACACCTGTTGTCAAAAATGGAATGAATATCGGGCCACACCTTGGCCCTCCATCTGTTTACGATAGAGACATGCCCCCCATTCGCCGGTGCGATGGCTCAGAGCCGGGCCCCGATGGAGTAATGATTGTGGTATGGGCGCCCTTGCCTGCTTGCCTTA
>JACIWY010000910.1 GCA_014360745.1 Chloroflexota bacterium | reverse complement strand
TATTCTCCGCTCTGACAACAGGACCTCTATAAGGCTGTAAGTTAATCCCCAGCCCGGATATTGATGAAAGGGAATGTGCATCTGGATGATGCCATAGCACTTGCCCTCCTGCTTCCATAAATGCTCTCAATTTCTCCCAGTTTTGGGACACTGCCTCCCCATTCCCTTGAATTATGAGAAGTTGGACATCGGGATATCTGAGGTTCGCCCAATCTCGGAGGGGTTTAAAGTCAAGTCGCAAGGAGCTTAGCAGTTGCTGGAGGGATTCGGAGGCAAGGCAAAGTGTTTCGCCAGCGGGAGGCTTGTAATTTGATAGATAGTTAATAATTCTGCTAAGAAGAATGCCTGCCATCGGTTCGCTCGTCAGCTTGCTTGCTACCCTCAACTGACAGATGACCATAGAGCCTTTGCCAATTCTGAGCTCGAGCAATGGCGAATGATATATTCCTCTTGCTGAGCCGGTCACTACGAGAGGAAGAGAACCCGCCAGAGCTGGTCTCACTGGTTCATTCAAGCTGACGAGGTTATCGCCTCGCCACCATCGTAGGTCCTCGGCGGTTATGCCTTGCAGGATGGGATGGTCAGAAATAAGGGGAAAACTGAAAGTTGAGGATTGGTTCTCAAAAGTCACAGGGAGCCAGTCTTCAGCGGAGGGGGATTGTTCAAGTACAAGTACCTTTCCTCCCTCGCT
>JACIWY010000091.1 GCA_014360745.1 Chloroflexota bacterium | reverse complement strand
CGAGGCCACTCCGGCGCGATCGTCAAAAGCTTTGCCGGCCAGGTAGCCGTTGGCCAGCTCCAACATGTCACGGCGCATGGTGATGAGATCTCCCACCCGCACCACCTGCTCAAGCTCCTCTTGCGGCAGGCCTACATCGATAAAGAGCTTGTCCAGCGTCACCGCCTTTTTGCGTTCCTCTGCAGAGAGGACATGCGGCGGATGGCTGGCCACAACACCGCCCAACGGGCGGCGCCCATGGACGACGACCTCCTGCCCCAGAATGGTGCGCACATCCACGCCCCCTACCCGCGTAAAACGGATAAACCCCTTTTCCAAACCGGTGACCATCAGGCCGATCTCATCGGTATGGGCGGCAAGCATGATCGATCGTCGGGAGGTGCCTTCCTCACCTCCCGAGCCGCGCTTTAGAGCGATGAGGTTGCCCAGCGCGTCGCTGCGCACTTGATCGGCGACAGGCTCGAAAGCACGGCGCACCACTTGGCGCACCTCTTCTTCATAGCCGGATACGCCACTGGCCTCCGACAGTTGGCGCATCAGATCGACCGTTTCCATAGCTCTCTCCTTCCTGACAATCAATGGCCAAGCCGAACCTCCGCCAAGGCGCTTAAAACAAGGCCGATCGGGCTACGCGGCAACTTTTACACGGCCTCGTTCCGAGCCTCTGTGCCGGATCCCTCGAACCACCACACTGAGGCAGGTGTGATGGTCGGGTAAAGTGTCCTTGTAGGAGTCGGGCTAGGCGGCACCGTCGGCGAAGCGGTGGGCTGAACGACGATCAGGGGCATCGTCTCTTCAGCGGGCGGTTCCAATTCCTCAATCACTGTGGGGCGCACTGGGGTTGGCGTAGGCCGAAGATAACGCATCCGCAGATACAGGCTGAGCCCACCTAAACCATAAAGCACCGCGACGAAAAAAACGGCCAAGATCTGCAGCAAGAGCTTGGCACGCTGGCGGTCTGGCATGGTCATGAATTGGCGGAACCAGTCGCCCATGGGGGTCGGTTACCATCCTGTGTCGGGGCTCGTTTTCGCTAGAGCATATACAAAGCTCTGCGCAGCGTATCACGAGCGGTGCGCAGATAGTTGAGATGAGTGAGCGACGCCCAGCGCCTCTCATGACGCCGCCTTTGATCCCAAGACCAGGAGGCGTTCTGATCGCCGGCTATGTCCGATTTGTGTCCTAACAATTGCTCCATGCTCTCAATCTCGGCCTCCAGCAAGCGAAGCCGATAGGACAAATACGCGATCATGACCGCCGGCGGCATATACTGATCGGTACTGATAGGTACCCACATCCGAAGATACGATCGGTTCTGGGTCGTTTTCAATCGGGATGTCCTTTCACTTGCCTCATCGGTAGCCGATCATAGCATCGAGAACATGGGTTGTCAATCCGGTATTCTCGTTCACACCATCATAGGCGAGGCCCCAAGCTATTTATCGCCGTACAATTCCTGGTTGCGCAAATGTTCCTCATAGGTGACAGCAAAAACATGGGAACCATCGCCACGAGTGCGGAAAAAGAGGTAATCCGTCTTGGCCGGCTCTATCGTGGCTTGAATAGCCGCTAGACCCGGGCTACAAATGGGCCCCGGAGGCAGACCCGGGTTGAGATAGGTGTTGTACGGCGAATTGATCGTGCTGGCCTCTTCCAAAAGCATGCCCGGCCACCAGCGTTGTTGCCCTTCGTCATAACCTTTAACATAAGACACCGTGGGATCGGCTTGTAGATACATACCCCGATTTAACCGGTTCCAGAACACCCCCGCGATCAGCGCCCGCTCTTCGGGCAAGACGGCTTCGCGCTCGACGATAGAGGCCAACGTAATGATCTCATAGAGCGTTTTGCCGGTCTCGACGGCCTTGGCGCGCAGCTCGGGCGACACGCGCCGATCCCAGTTTTGCAGCATGATCTCGATGACGCGCTCCGCAGGAGCATCCTTGGGCATCTCGTAGGTATCGGGAAAGAGAAAACCCTCCAAATGCAAGGGGCTCCCGGCGGGTCGGTCGGTCAAGAAAGGCATGTCGGTACGCGGCTGGTTGGCCACGCGCAAGAATTCCTCGGCGGATGTGACGCCCGCCTGCTCCAACAACTCGGCCACTTCTTCCATGCGCTTGCCTTCGGGGATGGTGACCGTCACCGTGGGGAGACGGCCATGCTGCAACTCGCGGATGATCTCCTGCACCGTCATGCTCGGGCGCAGCGTGTATACCCCCACTTGAATGTCCTTGTCGGCCCCCAGATACTGAGAGGCTCGACGAAAGAGCTCCGCGTCCTCAACAAGCCCCATCTGCTTCAGATTATAAGCCACCGAGTATACCGACTCCCCGGGCTCGACCACAAAGGTGACCTCTTGATGATCCTCGGGCCGAGCTGCCCTATCCAGAGCGCCCTCGCCATAGCGCAGCCGCAGATATGTCCCCATCGCGGTGCGTTCTAGGCGTTCGGCGGTGATGGTAAAGCTGACCTGGGGAGCTTGCCCTTTGGCATTCTGCCACATGTACCAAAAACCGCCGACGAGGACAAAGACGACGATGGACAACGTCAATATCAGCGTAATGAAGCGCAGCCCAATGCGCACCAAGCTATTCACACGTATCTCCTCTGGCTATCGAGAAAACCCTGCAAAATGACGGCGGCGGCCACGGCATCTACTCGTCGTCGACGCCGGCGGCGGCTTTGCCCACCGGCTATTTGTACCTGTTCGGCACGAACCGTCGAACCATACTCATTCCAATAAACGATCGGCAACTGGATGTGATGGGCCTGCATCCCGCGCACATAGGCGCGAACCGACGCGACCTGCTTACCCTCGCTTCCATCCGCCGACAAAGGCAAGCCGACGACGATCTCCTCAACCCCATATTCCTCGATGATCTCACGCAACCGTTCGTAACTGGCCGAGCCGGCCGCCCGCCGGATCGTCTCCAGCGGCCTGGCCAACAGCCCTCCCTCATCACTAAGGGCCACGCCAATACGCTCATCTCCTACATCGAGGGCCATGTAACGCATCAGGTAGCGCCTGAGGATACGATCAGATCGAGACGGGCCGGCAAGTAGGGCATGCGCTCCCACCAATCGGGTACCATGGTAATACGCGGCTCGCTGCGCAAAGTAAATTCGCGCATCAACCAAACCTTGGCCTCCTGGACACTCTTGCCACGAAGAGCCTGCTTGACCCGTTCTTTGTCAATACGGCTGGTCACGACGCCGCGCGCCCGAATCTGGAAAGTGGCCCTTTTCACCCCATAGGCCACCTGAGAATCGTCCACCACAATATTCCCACGATCGATCTGCAAGCTATCGGGTATAAGCTCGCGCTCCCGCCCCCCCTGAACCAACAACGCTTCGGCGAATTCCTCCAGAGCTCGGCCATCCACCACCAGCGCGCGGGCCACGACCTTCATGCGCATAGAAAGGACATCGCTGCGCTCATCGAGAACCTGGTTAAAATGCTGCTCCATGATGCGCACGTCCACCGACTCGGCGGGGATGAACTCGCCGGGCTGCAATTCCTGGACGAGTTGCTGATACGATTGAGCTTGTAGATCCACGATCAACTGTCCCGGCAAACGCTCGAAATCAGCCTGGGCAACGATGGGCACGCGGCGAATGGTGCCCCCACTCGTGGGAGCATCGTTGATGACCTCCACCCGGTTGGCCACCTCTCCTTCCACGGCCTTGATGGTCAACGCCCGAACGTTGCCCGCCGGCCCGGGCTCAAGGGCGACGATGGCCACGCGACGATGTGCATAAAGCTCGCCGGGCAACTCGACATCGGCGAGAGTGTAAAAGCGCACGTTCAAGCCCGATGTCGTGCGCACGATGGTGCCTTTAGGGATAAGCACCGGCTCGTTGGTGCGGTTGGCAAAAACCACCTGGCCGGAGGCATGTTCATCGGGCACATCGAGCCGCCCGCTGGCCGGTGTACTGCCCTCCCCCTCGACGATCACCTGTGTCAAGCGCCCAGGGATGATGGCCCGCCCGTAATCGATGTCCCGATAGGTGCTATCTGCCGTGACCATGGCCTGTGCCGATACGGGCTCTGCCACCGGCTCCAACACCACCTCGGCGCCGGGCACCAGCGCCACGGCGACGGCGCCCAACGTGGCAAGCAACATGGCAATGACGATAAAGGCCAGCAAGGCGGCGCCGAGGCCAACATGCTTGGGGCGATGCTCCCAGCAAAAACCCAGGCGCCCTCGATAGCGACGCACGCGCTGGCGCAGATCACGGGCAGCCTCACGCCGCGCCTCGCGATAGGCCCGCAGCCGCCAAGGCCCCGCAGAGTAGGCCGGGATCCCCGCTTCGCGGGCCAAGCTGCGCGTGCCGTAATGCCGCGAGATCAGGCGCAGATCGACCCCGGCATCCTCGGCGACGCGCTGCAAACGTTTCAGATTAATCAGCTTCAAGCCCAACGGATGACGCCAGGGAATGCGCATCCATACTTGCGCCCCAGGCGTCGTATGCCACAACAGTTCTGCAGCGGTATCGATAGTATCTCGACGGGATAAATGAATGACTTCTATCGAACGCAAGAGACCTCCTGGGCGTTGCGTTTGGCAGACCGACTATCGACGATCCAATTCACGGCGAACCAGCTCGAACAGGCTCTGGGCCAGCTTGTTATCCTCTTGATACAGGTTGGCCACATAATAGGCCAGGGCGCGCACAGGCACGTAATGAGGCCCGGCGGCTTGGGTGGTGCAATCCATCACATGATGCACCCTTCCGGCGTCCAACTCGATCACTTCAGGGCAAGCGTCAAAAGGCAACTGCGCCTCCCAAAAGGGGGTCTCCAGGCATTGGCGGGCCTCGGGCAATTGCCGCGTTGCATCCAAGAAATAAATGCGGTGTGGCAGGGGCTCCTCGCCGGCCAGCGCCTTGATCTGTCGCGCCGTGCACCCCATCCACTGACGCAATGCGCGCCAAAATTCGACGACCAACGTTTCCTCGACCTCACGACGCAGCCGTCCCTCGCGATAGGCACGCAACACCAGGTCGGCATTGCGCCCGCTGAGTTGCAGGCCGCGCACCGTCTCCCGAAGGATCTCTCGCTGGCCCGTCTCCACCAGAGTGATCCATACAATATTGCCCCGTGAAACAAGGCCGACCCGCGTATGGTCTGCATCCAGAATCATCAACAACGCCGCCGGGTCGCTGAGCGGCGAGGCCAGGGCGACGTGGTCGGGCAACACGCCGACCAGATGCAGCTCAAGCCGTTGGGCAATGATCTCCAAAGTGCGCAGCCACTCCAACGGGGCCACAGCAAAATTCATGTGCAGCTCGACAGCCTCGCCGCGCATCCCCAAAAGATCGACCATACCCTGCCCATCCAAAAGAATGCGCGATACGGCCCCGTGAATGATATCCTCCTGCCTTCCGCCTCCGCGAACGCCGACCACATCCTGGGCCTTGCGATAGCCACGATGTAATAGGCGCTCGGCCTCCTCGAGGGTGATGCTCGACGCCGGTTCCTGGCGTCGTTGATGGACCACGATAGACAAGCTGCGGGTGATCTCACCGGGCATGCACATGGTCACATAATCGGGGACGATCTTGTGCCCACAAGAATGGACGGTCATGTCCTCCGCCTGCGTAAGGGCATGGTCACAACCGGCGAACCAACGCTCGATATCGGGATGCCCCGTGCGGCTGATCCCATGCACGGGCACCGTGGCCACCCCTAGAAGCTGGGCCGACCCTACGCCCAATTCGATCACGCAAGCGGACACGTGAGATTTGCACCAAGCGATGATGCTGTGGTAGCGCACCGGCACCGGGGGTATGGGCGTCCGCTTGCGTTGCCGAAAAAGAGCCATCGTCAGCTCACATCCCCGCCATACTCAACCCAGCGCCGCGACGACAAGATCGGGGATCGCCCGCAAAGCCTCCGCAAGCCCTGCGGGGTTCTTACCCCCGGCCTGGGCCATATCGGGGCGCCCTCCTCCGCCACCCCCCATGCGACGCGCGGCCTCGCCGGCGATTTTGCCGGCATGCAAACCCCGCTCGACCAAATCTTTGGTCAGGGCGACGATCAGCAGCGGGCGGCCATCGACGACCGTGCCCAAAGCGACGACGGCGCTGCCCAGTTTATCGCGGAACCGATCGCCCATCTGGCGCAATGTATCCACATCGTCGGCCTGCACCTGCGCGGCCAATACCCGGACGCCTGCCACCTCCTGTACTTCATCGAGGAGACTGCCCACGCTGCGCGCCGCAAGCTGACGTTGCAACTCCGCAAGGGTTCGACGCTGCTCTCGAAGCGTGTCCAGCAGGGCCTGTACCTTTTCGGCTTCTTCGCCCGGGCGTGCGGAAACCATCTCGGCCACGCGCGCCAGGTCGTCAAGACGTCGCCGCACATACTCCTCGGCGCCACGCCCGGTGAGAGCCTCAATACGGCGCAAACCCGAGCCAATGCTGGATTCGCCGACGATGAGGAAAAAGCCGATTTGGCCGGTGCTTTGCAAATGGGTGCCACCGCACAGTTCGAGGGCAAAATCTCCGGTGCGCACCATGCGCACTTGATCGCCGTATTTTTCGCCGAACAAGGCCATGGCGCCCTCGCGTCGCGCTTGTTCATAGCTGGTGACCTCGACGGTCACGGGGAGGTTTTCACGAATCTTGGCGTTGACGATGGCCTCGACGCGCCGGCGCTGCTCTGCGCTGAGCGGGGAGAGATGGGCGAAATCGAAGCGTAAGCGATCGGGCGCCACCAGCGAGCCCGCCTGCGTGGCGTGTTCCCCCAGAACCTGGCGCAAAGCGCTGTGCAAGAGGTGGGTGGCGGTGTGGTTACGGGCGATGTCCAGCCGCCGTTCCCGATCCACCTGGGCGATGACGACATCGCCCACCTGCAAAGAGCCCTCGATGACCTGTGCCCGATGGACGATCAAATCGGGCAAAGGGCGCACGGCATCATGGACGAGCAGGCGAACGCCATCGCCGCGTAGTTCCCCCTGATCGCCGACCTGGCCCCCCGCCTCGCCATAGAATGGCGTACGATCCAAAACGACCTCGACCCACTCCTCCGCTATGACCCGTTTCACAGGCTGCCCCTCTTTGACCAGCGTCAACACGCGGCCATCGGCCACACATGTCTCATAGCCGACAAACTGTGTAGGCAAAAGATCGAGGGAACGATAGAGACGTTCCCGCTCGTCGATGGCAAATTGCTGGGCCGAGCGAGCCCGCTCGCGTTGCTGCGCCATAGCGCGTTGAAAGCCGGCCTCATCGACGGTCAGGCCCATCTCCGCCGCCGCGTCGCGGGTCAATTCCAAAGGAAAGCCATACGTATCGTACAGGCGAAAGGCCTCCTCGCCGGGGATCTCGGTGCGTCCCTCGCGCTCCAGCCGCGACGCAAGCTCGTCCAAACGGGCCAGGCCGGTGGAAAGGGTCGCGAGAAAGCGCTGCTCCTCTTGCGTGATGGCCTCACAAATAAAGTCGGCACGTTCCTGCAGCTCGGTATAATGCGGGCCCATGATCTCGATGACGACGCGGGCCGTCTCGGCCAAAAAAGGCTCCTCGAAACCCAACCGGCGGCCAAAACGGGCCGCGCGGCGCAACACCATCCGCGCCACATAGCTGCGCCCCTCATTGCCGGGGATGACGCCATCGGCGATCAGGAAGGTAATGGCCCGCGAATGGTCGGCGATGACGCGATAGGCCACCAGGTTCTCGCGCATGGCGGCCTCATCCTGCCCCAACAGCTCTCGGGCACGATGCATGATGGGCAAGAAAAGGTCGGTGTCATAGTTGTTGTTCGCGCCTTGCAACACCGAGGTGACACGCTCCAGCCCCATGCCGGTGTCGATGCTGGGCCGGGGAAGGGGGGTCAGCGTGCCATCGGCATGTTGCTCATACTGCATGAACACCAGGTTCCACAATTCGAGCCAGCGATCGCATTCGCCGGCCAAGTTACAATCGGGGCGGTGACAGGTGCAGGCCTCGGGGCCTCGATCATAGATGATCTCCGAACAAGGCCCGCAGGGGCCGGTATCGCCCATCTGCCAAAAGTTGTCCTTCTTCCCCAGCCGCGTAATGCGCTCGGCGGACAAGCCGGCCACCTTTTGCCAAAGCTCAAAGGCCTCGTCGTCATCTTGGTAGATCGTGGCGTACAGGCGTTCGCGATCGAGGCCCAGTTCGTCGATGAGAAACTCCCAAGCAAAGCGAATGGCCTCGGCTTTGAAATAGTCGCCGAACGAGAAATTGCCCAACATCTCAAAGAAGGTATGATGGCGCGGGGACGGGCCCACGGAATCCAGGTCGTTGTGCTTGCCGCTGACGCGCAGGCACTTTTGCGCGCTGGTAGCTCGCGAGTAAGGTCGCGCCTCCAAGCCGGTAAACACGTCTTTGAATTGCACCATGCCGGCGTTGGTGAATAGCAACGTCGGGTCGTTGGCGGGCACCAACGAGGAGCTCGGCACCACGGTATGCCCCCGTTGCTCAAAGAAACGCAGGAACTTGGCTCGGATATCGGCGCTGGTCAACATATAGGTTCCCACCTCAGAAAATAACATACGCTCGTCACCGCGTCTTCCAAAGCGCGCTCTCTTGGGCCAAGGCTTGGCGACGGGGCCGACGTTCATGACGAGATTCTATAGGATCAAGAGGGGCATGTCAAAACAATTGATAAAAAGGGCAAGGAGTAGCCAGAGAGCTACTCCTTGCCATGTCGGCGCCGCATCCAATGGGGCAGCACCGATCGCTTGCGCTAAGCGGCGACGTTAAAAGCCGCGCTCCCACGACGACGGTTGCGAATATGCTCGGCCGTCACCGTATACTTTTTGATCTCGGGATGCGAGGGCAGCTCGTACATCACGTCAAGCAGCGTGTCCTCGATAATCGAACGCAACCCACGGGCGCCCATCTTGCAGCTCATAGCCTCCTTGGCCACCAAGCGAAGCGCCTCCTCGGTAAAAATCAACTCGACGTTGTCGAGGGCGAACAGCTTTTGATATTGGCGCACCAAGGCGTTCTTGGGCTCGGTGAGAATGCGCACCATATCCGCCTCATCGAGCGGATCCACCGAGACGACCACAGGCAGCCGGCCGACAAATTCGGGGATCATGCCGTATTTGAGCAGATCCTCCGAGGTCACCTGGCTGAGCAGTTCGGCCGTCGTCGGCGTGTGGCGGCGAGCCTCGCCGGCCGATCCAAAGCCCAACACCCCCTTGGTCTTGGTCCGCTCGGCGATGATGTTTTCGAGCCCGTCAAAAGCCCCCCCGCAGATGAACAAGATGTTCGTCGTGTCGAGCTGGATGAACTCTTGATGCGGGTGCTTGCGGCCGCCCTGGGGCGGGACGTTGGCCACGGTGCCCTCGAGGATTTTGAGCAACGCCTGTTGCACCCCTTCTCCGGACACATCGCGGGTGATAGAGGGGTTGCCGCCGCTCTTGCGCGCGGTCTTGTCGATCTCGTCGATATAGACGATGCCACGCGAGGCGCGGGCCACATCGAAATCGGTGGCTTGGAGCAGACGCAGCAAGATGTTCTCGACATCCTCACCCACATAACCGGCTTCGGTTAACGAGGTGGCGTCGGCGATGCAAAAAGGCACGTTCAAAATGCGCGCCAACGTTTGGGCCAGCAACGTCTTGCCGCAGCCGGTGGGCCCGATGAGCAAAATGTTGCTCTTTTGCACCTCGACGTCGTCGGAGGTGTGATCCAGGCCGGCCAGGATGCGCTTGTAATGGTTATACACCGCAACGGCCAGGACCTTTTTGGCCCGATCTTGGCCGATGACGTACTGATTCAGCTGTTCATAAATCTCCCGTGGCGGCGGCACCTTGATGGGCGCATCGGACGACGAGGAGGCGGGCCCGCTGTCCAAGATCTGTCGGCATAAAGAAACACAAGCGTCGCAGATATAGACGCTATTGGGCCCAGCGATTAGCCGGTTAACCATGTGTTCCGGTTGCCCGCAGAAGGAACAACGAGGTCGCGCTGCAGATGCACTCATGCCTTGGCCTCTTTCTCCGCTACCTTTTCCTGCGCCTTGCCCCGAGCCGGTTGGATGATCTCATCAATGAGGCCGTATTCCTTGGCCGTGTGAACATCCATATAGAAATCTCGCTCGGTATCTCGCTCGATGCGCTCCAGAGGCTGGCCCGTATGCTTGGCCAAAATCTCGTTCAGACGTCGGCGCAGACGGAGAATCTCGTCGGCCTGAATTTGGATGTCGGTGGCCTGGCCACGCGCGCCGCCCAAAGGTTGATGGATGTGAATGGTCGCATTGGGCAGGGCATAGCGTCGCCCGGGCGTCCCGGCGGCCAACAGAATGGTGCCCATGCTGGCCGTGCTGCCCACCGCGATGGTCGAGATAGGGCTGCTCACGCTCTGCATGGTGTCATAGATCGCCAGGCCGGCGTAAATAACGCCTCCGGGCGAGTTGATATAGAGGTTGATCTGGCGCTCCGGATCCTCGCGATCGAGGAACAAAAGCTGGGCCACGACGAGGTTGGCCACATTGTCATCGATCGGAGTGCCGAGAAAGATGATCCGCTCTTTGAGCAACAAAGAATAGATATCATAGGCACGCTCCCCACGCCCGGTGGATTCGAT